>CAKSEM010000012.1 GCA_934446485.1 uncultured Eubacteriales bacterium
TGTTTCGGCTTTCGCGCGGAGTACACCGTCAACGGAACTGATATCCACGCGGTTCAGCACCCCGCCCCTCAGGTAGTCCGCCAGATTCTCGGTTACGATGCCGATAAGTCGACGGCGTGCTTCTATGGATGCCCATGCCACGTGCGGAGTAATCACACAGTTTTCAAGTCCGAGATACGGGTGCCCCGGCAGCATCGGCTCGGTATCGAGCACATCGATCCCCGCCCCTCTTATCCTGCCGTCACGCAATGCCGATGCAAGGGCGCTCTCCTCGACGACCGCGCCGCGCGAAGTATTTATAAGTACCGCAGACGGTTTCATCATTGACAGCGTACGGCGGTTGACTGTACCGCGTGTCTCATCCGTCAGCGGACAATGGAGGGTCAGATAGTCGCTGCATCGGAAGAGTTCATCGGTATTCACAAATCTTACACCGTCATATACAGTCTCACGGTGCGCTACGGCAACAACGTCCATACCGAATGCAAGCCCGATGCGGGAGACGGCACGTCCGATAGTTCCGAAACCGAATATTCCGAGAGTTTTCCCGTAGAGCTCGGTAATCGGATACGCAAGGTACGAGAACGCGGCGCTCTTCGTCCAGTCGCCGCACGCGGTAGAGGTGCTGTAGTTTCCGAGGCTCGTTGCAAATCCGAGGATCATCGCAAAAACAAGCTGAGCAACGGATTCGGTCGAATACCCCGGCGCGTTGCACACCGCAATACCGCGCGATGCCGCAGCACGTACGTCGATATTGTTGTATCCTGTCGCAAAAAGCCCTATATAACGAAGGTGCGGACACGCATCCATCACATCTGACGTTATCTTAGCCTTATTGCAGATTACGCAGTCGCTGTCGCCTATCGCAGAAGCAAGTTCCTCCTGGGGCAAGGTATCAAAATACCTGACCTCTCCGAATCGCTCGATCGGTTCGAGCGAAACATCACCCGTCGTCACCGTGCACCTGTCAAGTACAGTTATAGTCATTTGTCTGTTATCCTCCGAAACGTTGATCTGAGCCATCAAGGCATCAATGTTAATATAGCATCTGCTGTATAATTTGTCAAGCATTCTGCTTCGCACGGTACATGATAGTCATTTGCAAAACACAGCGTGCCATACATAGTTCTGCTAAGCTACCGGCACCGCTTTTTTAACGCTCTGAACCATCCCCGGCAATTAATCTGTGCAGATGCTTTGCAATGTACTCCGAACCATATGATCCGTATATGACAAACCGCAAAGCTCTCCCGAGAGACAATACGCAAATTGTCAACCAATGTTATTCGGCAAGGTTGACAATCCTCCTCTCTTGTGATAAAATATATTCATAATGAAAGGAGGCGACTGCAATGAAGACTAAAGATCGTATTCTGCAGCTGCTGATAAACCATCGCGGAGAGTATCTTTCCGGTGAGAGGCTCTCAGAAGAACTGAATGTATCACGCTGCGCCGTTTGGAAAGGCATAGAGGGGCTGCGCAATGAGGGTTACATAATCACCGGAGTGACTCGGCTCGGATATATGCTCTCCGACAACGATGACACCGTCACATCGGACGGCATACGGGCTCTTCTGCCCGCGCCGGCGTGCAATATATTCGACATAAACGTAGTCAAGCTGACCGGCTCAACGAATGCCGATGCCAAGCGCGCATCGATCCTCGGTGCTCCGGAGGGATACGTTATGATCGCCGGCGAGCAGAGCGCCGGGCGCGGCAGACTCGGAAGACAGTTTTACTCTCCCGGCGGCAGCGGACTGTATCTCAGCATACTGTTCAGACCTCGCAAGCTCCCGGCGGACGAGGCAGTCCTGATAACAACAGCCGCCGCCCTGGCAGTATGCGAAGCAATCGAAGAGGTGGTCGGCGAAAAGGCAACCATAAAGTGGGTAAACGATATATTTGTCGGTGACCGAAAGGTCTGCGGAATACTTACAGAGGCCAGATTCGATACCGAAAGCGGCACGGTAGGCGCGGCAGTTCTCGGTATCGGAATAAACGTGTATCCTCCGCAGGGCGGTTTTCCGACAGAGATAGACGGAGTTGCGGGCGTGCTTCTGAACGAACGGACTCCGAACGTCAGGAACCGTCTCTGTGCATCGATCCTCTGCCGTGTCCTGCGATATTACCAGAAGCTCGGAACGGAATCACATATCGATGAATACCGCCGCAGATGCTTTATTATCGGCAAAAAGATTACGGTCGTGCGCGGAAACGCATCGAAAGCCGCCACGGCATACGGTATAGACGACGCATACCATTTACTCGTCGAATATGAAAACGGAGAGCGTGAAGCGCTCTCGTCAGGAGAAATCAGCATCAGACTTTGAGGATACAGCACAGAGGCATGGAGAAAAATAAAATCAGAAAACTCGTTATGTGCGCACTGTTTACGGCACTGATCGCGGTCGGAGCTTACATACGCATACCCGGACCCGCAGTCCCGTTCACGCTTCAGACGTTATTCGTCATGCTCGCCGGTGTACTTCTCGGACCGAGACTCGGTGTGCTTTCGGCACTTGCATATATGCTGATCGGGCTACTCGGTATACCGATATTTACAGGAGGCGGAGGAATAGGGTACGTATTTCGTCTGTCATTCGGTTATATAATCGGATTCGTCGCCGCGGCATATGTGACCGGGTGCATCACGGCAAGGAGCGATGAACCGTCACTCAGACTGATTCTTATCGCTAACGGTGCCGGAATAATGACAGTATATGCATTCGGTCTTGCCTATTACTACCTGCTCTCGCGATTCTACTTTGGGCAGGAGGTACCGCTCGTTCCGTTCTTTATGAACTGTTTTATTCTGACGCTTCCGGGAGATATAGTGACCTGCGGCATCGGTGCCGTTCTCTCGCGCCGACTCATTCCCGTCGCACGTCGAACACTAAACTGAAGTATCAACGATAAAGATGTCAGAGCGGCAATGCCGCTCTGACATCTTTATCGTTGACAACTCTGCGGATTCTGTAGGCGGATTTCACCGAAACGGCAGAACGGAATCCGGAGGTTTCCTGCCGCTTAACAACTCACTATACATCTCCGGATGCTGCCTTGAAACAAAACTTTCCGAAACGATCGACACCTCCATAACAAGTCATAGCCTCCGGCTTTGCCTGAGACTTGATTAAGTCCCGGAAGGACTTTTGATCGACTGGCATCCGAAGATGCTCTGAATTATCCCTCGCTTGCATAAATTGCCCCGCCGCACGCATGCGGGCATCCGCCGTTTTTATTGAGTTCATACTAATTTGCCGGATTGTTATTCCCGACCCGCTTCTCTCGATACCTCGAACTAAAGCTTTTTTGCGGTATACCTACGCAGGATAGCCGATGCTCTCCTAATTCAGTCAAAACCTCCGGCTAAGCCGGAGGCTTGAATAGGCCCTAGAAGGACTTTTGATCGACTGGCATCCGAAGATGCTCTGAATTATCCCTCGCTTGCATAAATTGCCCCGCCGCACGCATGCGGGCATCCGCCGTTTTTATTGAGTTCATACTAATTTGCCGGATTGTTATTCCCGACCCGCTTCTCTCGATACCTCGAACTAAAGCTTTTTTGCGGTATACCTACGCAGGATAGCCGATGCTCTCCTAATCCAAAGCAAATACAGCACCGAATGCCGCAGCATCCGGTGCTGTATGTCGGTTTCGAACCGTTCGATTTTCAGCGACAGGGGCAAAGTGACGCCTTGCGCCATCCGTCAGCTATAAGCTTTGCCCGAAAGCCATCGGTGTCAAAGAAACGCAAAAGTTCGTTTTTCAGAATTGCATCGTCTATCAAATCGGAACAGTCCGTCCCATTTCAGATACTCTTTCTGATTTTTCCAGATCAATCCTCTGAAGAATTCTCTTCAAATTTGTCGCAGCAAGGATCCTCTGCCTCAGAAACCTCCTCATCGGGTGCCGCGGGAGTCGTACTGCCGAGTCCCGTCGTTTCGGAAAAGACGACATTAGATGTAACAGCGCGGACAGCATCCGTCGGAATTATGATCTTTGATGCCTTGCCGTCCGACATACGCACAAGTGCCTCGTACTTTTTAAGCTCGAGCACAGACGCATCGGGTGCCGCTTCGCGCAGAAGCCTAAGTCCGCGCGCTTCAGCCTCCTTTGAAAGGAATATCGCCTGAGCTTCACCTTCAGCACGGGCGATACGCGCATCGCGCTCACCCTCTGCAGCAAGTATCATAGCCTGCTTTTCTCCCTCGGCACGCGTGATCGATGCGGCCTTGTGTCCCTCAGCCTGAAGCAGCGTTTCGCGGCGGTCGCGCTCTGCCTTCATCTGCTTCTCCATCGCATTCTGTATCTCAGCCGGAGGCATTATATTCTTGAGCTCAACGCGAGTGACCTTAATGCCCCACTGATCCGTTGCCTCATCGAGGATCATGGTCATCTTACCGTTTATCGTATCGCGCGAGGTCAGCGTTCCGTCAAGCTCAAGCTCACCGACGATATTTCTGAGCGTCGTCGCCGTAAGATTCTCCAGTGCACTGATCGGATTGACCGCACCGTATGCATAAAGCTTTGCATCGTATATACGGAAGAACACGACAGTATCTATCTGCATCGTAACGTTATCCTTCGTTATGACGGGCTGCGGCGGGGAGTCGATCACCTGCTCTTTGAGCGTCACGTGCTTCACCACGCGTTCGATAAACGGAACCTTAACATGTATACCCGCACCCCACGTAGTTTTATACTTTCCGAGGAACTCAACGACATCCTCAGATGCCTGCGGCACGATCCTGACGTTCGAAACAATAAGAAACAGAACGATGACCGCGATACCTATCATAACATAGCCCATAATTCAAATCCGCCTTAGTTAAAATATATTTCCACAGCTGATATGCCGCAGATTGCGTTATTTTACGATACTGCGCGCCTCAAGGTAGTATCTCTTGCTGTGCGCGTCTCCCATCGAAAACGTCTTTCTCGGGAGCGGTCCGTCACATATCAGATCAAAGAGCCTGCCGCGTTCAAATCCGCCGAATAGGAATCCGGCAGTGCCCGGACGTGAGGCAAGCGATATGAGATCGGTCTCTCCGTGAATATAGTCGCACGAAACACCATCGTGCTCAGAAATATACCGGTCGATAAAATCCTGAAGGGTACCGACAGTCATCGGATGAGTCTTTTTCTTAAACGACATATCCCGTCTGCCGTCCGCGCTGACAACACAAAAACTCTGCTCTCCGTCGCCGCCGCTCACGCTCTCAAGCTCATGCAAAAGCTCGTCACAGTCAACGCCTGTGAGAACACGATATATAGGCTCAAATTCTATTGCATCGTCGTATATCGAAACGAGCTCGCACATGGCATATCTTGCGGGGTGTGTCTCGGCAGCCGCAGCATCGTGTGCGCGCAGGGCATCATAATGTGCCTTTGCGGCGGCCAGTGAATGGTTGCCGTCGCCGACGGCGTACGGGATATCGCACGAGTGCTCCGTATCGGCGATAACACCGGAAAGGCGTCGCGCCGCATCGCCCTCGATCGCCCGGCCCCTGATATGCCCGCCGCCCTGCATGAGATCAAAGTCGTAGAGCAGATCCCCGCAAAGCTCCGATGCCGTATCGAATATTCCCGATCGATCCTGCGCAAAGAGCATGATATGCGGCAGCTCCAGCGTCGCGTCACGTCTCATGCGGCACCGCGGCGGAATGCGTGATGCCACCGTTTCCTCCGTCGCACGGATCTTCGATTTCGATCCTGCCGAGTAATCATATTCCTCAAGATCGACCGCGCCGCAGATTCCGCGCCGCACCCGTCCGTCGGGAAGCGTACGTTCAACATAGATATACCCGCAAATTCTTTGTGCGGCACGCCACAGATCGGACGACGGCACATCGCGCATATGCTTCAGCACATCGCACGCCTTTTCAGACTCTTTCGGCGTTCCGAGGAACGCCTCGGGAAGAATATAATCATACGTGGACGGGTATCCGTCACAGAATCTTTCAACCGTATTCCAATAAGCCGCGTCGGACGTGAACTGATCGCACGCGATCACTGCCCAGCGCTCCATCGCTTCCGGATCGCCTGCAAACGGCGGCAAAAGTATATCTGTGCCTGTGAATATCCGAGAAATCTCCATTATACTGTGCGTACCTCCGTCATCTCCGCGCGGGCTTATAATTCCATCTGTCAATTATAATTATACCTTAATTGCCGCACAGTGTCAATACACGCATATGCCTTGACAAAGCACGGGTTATGTGCTATACTTTCTAATGTGACCATAACAGATTACACGGCTTTACAGGCGAGAGCGTGAGCTTCTCCCCGTAAAGCCTTTTGAATGCGCTCACGATGTGGGCTGTGATGAAAGGTGATTCATGATGAATTATGATGTTGTAATCGTCGGTGCCGGTCCTGCCGGAATATTTACAGCGATTGAGATGCTGAAGCGCGGCAGCCGTCAGAAAATACTGATCGTCGAAAAAGGGCAGTCTATTGAACGGCGCCACTGCCCCAAGGACAAGCTGCATAAGTGTGCTTCCTGCAAGCCGTACTGCCACATCACCACCGGGTTCTCGGGTGCAGGTGCATTCTCTGACGGCAAGCTGTCGCTGAGCCCCGAGGTCGGCGGCGATCTGCCGAGCCTTATCGGAGAGGACACCGCTCAGGAAACGATAGATTACACGGATAAGATATACCTTGAGTTCGGCGCAGATCCTCACGTTGAGGGACTCGGCAACACCGAGGAGGTCAAGGATATACGCAAGAGAGCGATACAGGCAGGTCTGCGCCTTGTGGACTGCCCGATACGCCATATGGGGACCGAAAAGGCGCAGGAAATATATCTCGCGATCGAGCGTCACCTGCTCTCGTCCGGTGTAGATATCATGTTCGGTTGGGAATGCACGGACCTCATTCTTTCCGATGCCGTATGCCACGGAGTGCGCATCAGCGACGGTCACCAAACCGAAGAGGTGCACGCAAAGCACACGGTCATCGCAACCGGCAGACGCGGTGCGGAATGGCTCGAGCGCCTGTGCGGCGAGCACAGCATAGCACATCAGCCCGGAACCGTCGATATCGGCGTGCGCGTTGAGGTGCGCAACGAGATCATAGAACGCGTTAACCGCGTCCTGTACGAATCAAAGCTGATCGGATATCCGCGTCCGTTCAAAAACAAGGTGCGCACGTTCTGCCAAAACCCCGGCGGATTCGTCTCCCAGGAGAACTACGACAACGATCTCGCCGTCGTAAACGGACACTCATACAAGGAGCTCAAGAGCAATAACACCAACCTTGCTATCCTCTGCTCGCATAACTTCAGCTCTCCCTTCAATGAGCCGATAGCATATGCACAGAAGGTAGGCGAGCTCACTAATATGCTCGCCTCCGGGCATATTCTCGTCCAGCGCTTCGGCGATATACTTGACGGAAAGCGCACATGGCCTAAGGAACTGGAACAGTCGAACATCAAGCCGACGCTGCAGGATGCGGTCGCCGGAGACATCACCGCCGCTATGCCTTATCGCGCCATGGTCAACATAATCAACTTTATTCAGGCTATGGATCACGTTGTGCCCGGATTTGCGTCGATCGAAACACTGCTCTACTCTCCCGAGTTAAAGTTCTACAGCAACCGAATAAAGATGGACACCGACTTTAACACGAACGTCGGAGGTCTTCACTGCCTCGGTGACTCGAGCGGTTGGACACGCGGCCTTATGATGGCATCGATCATGGGCGTTCTCATGGGACGGAAGCTCTCGCGCGAGGGCTGACGCGCATATGATTTATCAATGAATAATTAATGTGCGATTCCATTCATTTTTTCGTTGCAGTCTATCCATAACCAACACATTTTACAATTCGTTAATCCTCCTGTAGAAAATGTGTGTTAGAATAATCCCGCAAACAGCAGGCGGAACAGTCTTTCCGCTCCATAATATGCAAACACGTCATGCTTGACGGAGTTTGCATTGCAGCTGCAACTCTTTGCCTTATACGGCGGATCGGAGATTATTTTGAAAAAGACACTGTGCTTTTTTGCGGCCCTGTGCGTAACCGCAGCTACAGTCGCACTTCTTAGCTCATGTAACGGCAATAATGATCCGGAACAGCCTGAACAGTCTGACACGGTGCGGGTAACCGCGCCCGCAGATTCGACCGCTGCATCGACCGAATCTCCCGATTACAAACCGACACAGGAAATTATAGACACGCTCTATGACAACGTAACGCTGAAGGACGGACGCATATACCTCTTCTTCGGTGCACGGGTCACATTGACGGTCGAAAACTTCAATCGACTCATACTTGAAGACCAACTTGGATTCGAGCCGGGTACGTATACGTTCGTCATGGATGACAAGGTACTCGAAGCTCTGAAGCAGGACGATGCGTACGGCGGAATAGGTTTCGGTCAGGAATGGATCGCGCATATCACGGCGTCGATCAAAAATGTAAAGACCGGAGAGGAATCCGAGCCGGAAGAGCTCGTATTCACATTCAACAAATCGGAGGAAGCCGATGCCGCACTGAACCCGGAGTCAGGCTTTACGACCTCAGACGAAAGTCACCCCGAATCAGCTGACTCGAACGAGTAATTGTTCCGATTAGGTACTCAGCAGTTCGGCAATAGCCCGAATACGACGGTAGCCGACACTCCTTATCAATGAGTGTCGGCTATATTGCAAATGCCCTCGATGCGGAGTGAACGTCCTCATCGGGGGCATTTTATTCATCTGTAGCTGAACAGAGTTCTGACCTTGACGGCATTTTACCTTCTGTCGATACGGAATAGGTTCATCTGCCCCGGATAGAGGAAAGTAGTATCATCGTCAGGTTTGGACTCCATGACCTCTTCATGCTTTCCGTTAAAGGTAAGCATAGTAACCGTACACTTTTCCGGGTCGAAAGACATGGGCCATCTGTTGCTCTCATTGTAAGAGGCGTTCACAACAGCCATGTATTCAGTACCGTTCTCGTCCTCAAAGAATCCTATGATCGAGTCAAGATAGTTTTCCATGTGGATCAGGTCATGGCAACCCTTTTCAAAGTACGGAACATCCGTATAGTGTCTGCCGAGGCAGTACGTCCTCTTGTGTCTCAGCTTCAGCATTAATTCACCGAAATGATCATTGAATGTCTTCTGTGCACGAAGCATCATGTAATAATGATCGGTAAGATTATGGTACTGGTCGATCGGCGAGCCGTGATAGTTGATGGAAATATCGCGGTCATAGTATCTGAACCACATGATACCGCGGCATCCGCATGCTGCAGAAACATTGATCTGCCAGTTGATCATATATTCGGTCGGGATCTGGTATGCATAGTGAGCAGTACAGATAGGCGTGACCCACGGCTCTATCCCGTTGTGTTCTGCCGCTTCGACCGTCGGAATCACATCGCTGAAGAAGAAATCTATTGCATCATAGTTGATCGTCTGTGTGTAAGCATCAAAGCATATGTGCTTTGCACCGGTGGAAGCGATATGCTGCATAAGATTATCCATGCTCCCGTACTGATGAACATTGTCAATAGCATGGGTGCTTCCCTGAAGATTCAGATACGGCTCAAGCTCCGGCGCTATCTCCTTCTGTATCCGGAGATATTCAATGGCCTTGTCTATCTCTTCTCTTGTAGACGGCTCATCCTTTACAAAAAAGCCCGCAAGGGCAGGATGTCCCTTCAGCACGTTATACACCGATTTGAAGTTCTCCCTGTAGTTTCCGTCCTCAAGATTGAAAACATATGCAATCAACTTCATATTATAAGATGCTGCTCTGTCGAGAAACGGAATAATCGAAGCTGGATCATCCTTTCCGAATACAATTTTCGGAGAGAATGTGCACGTCAGCCCGCAATTGTGCCAAATGTCTACCTCTTGGGGAGGGAAAGCATCTGCAGGATGATAAAACCATGTGCCTATGGGGAATTTTTGTGCCATATTCTTCACCTCGCAATAAATGTCAACACATTATAGCACATATTCAGCGGCATATCAACATAATTTAAAAAGTATTTTCATCGAAACGCAGAGATTCTCTCTGATTCTCTGCAACACCCGATGCCCTTATTCAAATCGAACAGGTCATTTCTTTGCTTCATTCTTCGGTAAACTGCCGTCCGGCAGCCGTCCGAGCCGTTCGTAAAGTCGGCGACGTCTTCGGCTTTTTACTGCAAGCGGTACAGCAATACACGCCGCAACTACCGCAAACGCAGACAACAAGACTATGTAATCCGCAACCACAGGCATACTGTCGCCGAAAATTATACTTCGTCTGCCCTCTGTCGCCTGCGGTACGGTCTTGATCGCTCTCTCTCCGGAATATTCATCCGCCGAAGACATCGCATCCGCACCGTCGCCCACCGTAATATCCATATTCGACAGCTTTATCTGCCCGTCGGAAGCAAGCGCCGATGCCTTATCGGCAACCGCAAGCTCAGCGCGGTCAATATCGATCAGGTGAGAGGCGTATATCGTTGCATCGGAGGTTATGCTCCCGCCGGTCATGCGTACCGTGCGCCCGTCTATCGCAAGTTCACCCGATGAATGCAGCACTACTTCGGCACCGACGAACGAAAGCTCCGCCGCATCCGAACGTATGGCGCATATACCTCCGGTCAGTGTGTACTTTCCTGACATAAAGCGCAGCTTGTGGTTGTCAGACGTGCTGAATGAGTATACTGCCGCTTCGGATGCCTCAACGGTAAGTGTGCCGTCGCCTTCAAAAAGTATGCTGCCTGGTGCTCCGATTCCGTACTTGCCGGCGCGAATGTGTGAATCCCCCTTCAGAACGACTCTCGCGCCCGCAGGGATCTTCAAGCCGAAATCATCATCAGTATCTATTGTAAGCGAATCAAGCGTAAGAGTGGAGTTCGGATTGTCCCACGTATATCCGTCACCACGAACGTTCTGCCGCACATTCACCAGATTCACTCCCGTACCGATCAACTCGGCATATACCGGAGTAAGCATCAGTACTGCCAGCAGAACTGCTGCCGTTGCCGCTGCAAAACGGCGGATCCTATAGTGATTCATATTCAACCCTTCTCCTTTACATCTGTGCCGGATCTGCCGCTGCACGATCGGCATCGCCTCATCGTGATCCCTCTCCTCATTGCGACGGGAAGACAGAATACCGCACTCTCAGCCGCACCGAGCGCTACTATATACGGTGTAAGCGACACCTCACCGCCGGAAACGAGATACGAATAGAATACTCCGACCGCCGTAAAAGCCACAGCTGCAGCCCACGGCGCAGCAACAGCCGCCGCATACGCTGCCGCGGTGTGCTGCAAGGCCAGTGCAAACATCGCCGCCTGTATGAGTGACAGCAAAAATATTACGCCGCATACTACGACAGACACCACAACATACACACTGAAGCTCTCAGCTGCAACTGCATATGCCGGATCTGCCGCAGATGCCACCGAGTGTCCAAACAGAGCGCAGTCGAGCGGTATCGCCGCAATGCCGACCGCCCCTACGGCAATTTCCGCCGCAAGACGGGCACGTTCACTCCTGCACCCGCTCATTTTATGAGAACTTCCTCAAGTGATCTCTTCGGCACAAAGTGTAAGTCCGCATCATCACGGAAGTACCTCGTGCTGCCGTCTGACGGCAGGCTGCATATTATCGGAGCCTCAGCCGGTGTGCCGAGCGCTATTACGAGAAGAGGCTCGACCGTACGCGGCAGAAGCAGAAGCTCAGCTACGGCATCGTGCTCAAAAGAGCCTATCATGCACGTGCCGAACCCGCGCTCACGGGCTGCGAGATTCACGGTCTGTGCAGCGATACCCGCATCCATCGTTGAGTATTCCGACCGCTCACAAACAGACAGGTCATGGCAGATCACAATATACCCGCTCGGAGCCATCCCATCCGGAGGCAGCTGCTTATCTTTCAAATAACCTGCCCACCGTGTGAGCGGCAATATGCGTGCGGCTTCATCCCCCTCAACGATCCTGTACTTCAACGGCTGAAGATTTGCCGCCGACGGGGTGAGACGCGCACAGTCCACAAGATAGCGGAGAGTATCGGAATCTATCGGGCGAGAAGGATCAAACGCTCTGATCGAGCGTGCTGCGTGTGTCAGGCTGAATACATCAGGATATGTCATACAATAATCACCTTTCATTTGTGTGCTGACTACAGTATACCCTGCAGTGCGGCACGGATTCAAGCGGAATCTGTTAATTCTCCGATTCCGGCAGCTTATAGGTAGTATAGGCGCGGACAATACCTAGTATTATCTCAACCGCGGTATCCATTCCCTCAACCGTTATGTGCTCAAAAGGTCCGTGGAAAGCGTATCCGCCTGTACCGAGGTTGGGGCACGGAAGTCCCATAAACGACAGACGCGCACCGTCCGTACCTCCGCGGATCGCGCGGACATTAGGCTCAAGCCCCGCCGCGCGGATCGCATCTGCGGCGAGATCGACGGTATACATGTGCTTTTCTATCACCTCTCGCATATTGCGATACTGCTCCCACAGCGTCAGCTTCACGCGGCCGTCTCCGTACCGTTCGCACATGGTCTTTTCTATATGGCGAAGCGTTCTGAGCCGCGCTTCCATCCCATGTGCGTCGTGGTCACGGATAATATAGTCAAGAGATGCGCGCTCAACACAGCCGGACATGTCTGTCAGATGGTAGTACCCCTCATATCCCTCGGTGTGTGACGGTGTCTCGCATCCGGGAAGGAGTGATACTATCTCGCACGCGACGAGAGCCGCGTTTATCATCTTGTCCTTTGCATCTCCCGGATGTATTCCAACGCCCTGAATATCAAAGTGGGCTCCGTATGCGTTGGTGTTCTCATATTCAAGTTCGCCCTCGGCACTGCCGTCCACCGTGTACGCAACAGCGGCTCCGAACAACGCAACATCAAAGTGATCCGCACCTTCGCCGATCTCCTCATCCGGAGTGAAGCATATAGCGATCCTGCCGTGCGGTGCACCATCGGATATCAGCCGTTCCGCAGCCGTAACGATCTCGGCAATGCCCGCCTTGTCATCGGCACCGAGCAGCGTTACTCCGCGCGTCGTAACAAGAGTGCGTCCGCAAAGCTCTGTCAGGTGCGGCATTGACTGCGGGTCAAGCACGAGTCCGCTCTCACCGAGCGGGACCGCTCTGCCGTCGTAGTTTTCGATTATTTGGCATCTGACTTTCTCTCCCGAAAAGTCAGGCGAGGTATCCATATGTGCGAT
Organism: uncultured Eubacteriales bacterium; assembly: GCA_934446485.1. Taxonomy (GTDB): domain Bacteria; phylum Bacillota; class Clostridia; order Oscillospirales; family CAG-272; genus RUG11130. The sequence continues at coordinate 13,180 of CAKSEM010000012.1, forward strand.
AAATCCTACGCACGGCACATTCTCCATCCCGGGCGTTGCCGGAATCGATCCCATAACGTATGCGTTTTCATCAACTGCGGCATCGGATATGCCGATTGCGTGAAGCTCGTCACAGAGCACTGCCGCTAACTCGCGCTGAGTCTCGGTCGAGGGCGTCGTCCCACTCCCGTCATCGCTCGTCGTATTGTATCCGATGTATCTCAAAAATCTGTCTATTGCCTTCATGATGATCTCCGTTTCTCCGCCGAAACGGCGGCATAAGTAGTTGTGGCTTTACTCCCGCATGCTCCGAATAAAAGCACCGAGCTCGGTCTCACGCAGGAAAAATCATGCGTAAAGTCTATTTGGTTCGAACTGTCCTCATATCTCGAAATATCAGCTTGTCCCACGCAGGGTCAGGCTGTAATCCACTCCGTCCTGCGTAAACACAAACGTATTTTCGCCGCGCGACAGAGTAAGGACTATCTCAAATCTGCCGCCGCGCTGTCGTCCGACTGCTGCTCCGTCAAAGTAGAGCGGCAGCGTCGGGTCGGATTCGCCCGTAATCGTAATCTCGCCTATCGGACACTCGTCGCCGTCTCCGTGTGAAGTGAAACTGACACGCCCGCCGGTCGGTATCGGATCATAGTAAACTATGTTCTCTGCGAATACGGCAGTCAGCTCGTCAGATATTCCGCGTGCGTTTCCGCGGATCTCGTCATAGCCGTAAAACACGCTCCCGCGGTATGAGAGCATTTCTCTCGAAAGGCAGACCTGACGGGACATCTCGCCGGACGGCTCATCCCAGTCTCCCTCCTCGTACCTGTACGCTCCGTGAGAGATCACAAGCGCTACATCGGTCCCCTCAAGGGCACGATTCCACCATCTGATAAGCTCGTCAAACGGCGTAGCGCTGCTCGACATCTGCCAGTACAGCTGCGGCGATATGTAGTCGATATATCCGCCTCTCACCCATGCGAGAGAGTCACAATACAGTGAGGTGTATGTCTCAAATCCGCGCGTCGGAGAGCCGCCGTTCAATCCGTCGTCGTTCCTCCACACGCCGCCCGGCGATACGCCGAAACGACAATCGGGATCTGCCTCATGAACCGCACCTCCGCACGCCTCGACGAGACTGTTTATATTGCTGCGCCTCCAATCGGCAATATCACCGGAGCCGTAGCGTGAAAACGCATCTCCGTCATCAAAATCAGCGCCGTCCACCGGATACGGATAAAAGTAATCGTCAAAAACGACACCGTCCACGTCGTATCTCTCGACGATCTCACGAACGCCCGCAGCAACGAAATCCCTCACCTCGGGCAGACCGGCATTAAGATACAGCTTGCCGTCTCCGTATTTCACCGTCCACTCCGGGTGCCGCCGTGCAGGACTGTTGTCGGGGAGGGTCGATTCCGAATTCGGCGTAACCGTGACGCGGAGCGGATTAACCCAGGCATGGACGAATATATTCCTTCGGTGAGCTTCACGGAGCAAGTATTCAAGCGGGTCGAATGTGAGACTATCCGCAGACGACAGGTTTCGCGATACGGGATAGAGATCACTACGGTACAGAGCATCGCACGACGGTCGAATCTGAAAGAATACCGTATTGAGTCCGCACGCCGCGCACGTATCAAGTATCGAGTCAAGCTCGGCACTCAGCGCCGCACCGTCGAGATCGGGACGCGACGGGAAGTCTATATTGAAAACCGATGCGATCCATACACCGCGCATCTCCGAGTCCGGATTTATGACAGGCACCCCTGCCTCTGCCTGTTTGTCGGAATCGAGACTCGGGAGTACGGCCCCACGCTGAGACGCGCATGATGTAAGTG
>CAKSEM010000013.1 GCA_934446485.1 uncultured Eubacteriales bacterium
AAGGAATTCAGAGACAGCCTCATGAATTCGTCCGACAGCAACATGACAAAGATCGACGCGGCACTTCACGCCAAGGAGGATGTGTCGAACCGAGTCGATTCCGTATCGGCGAGCAGCGATGCCGATGCGTATCCGAGCGTCGGCGCTATGCGTGACTATGTTGCCGATGCAAAGGCGGCATTTGAAGCAAAGCCCGTCGTTGCACTTAACATCACGGGCACCGTCAAGCGTTTGCGCGGATACTCCGAATTTTCGCACATCGGCAAAACTGAGTTTGAGTCGCTCGTCGCCTACAGGAAAGCATGGTCGGTCGCCTCGTCCCCGAGCATTACTCTCAGCGGCAGGGTAAATCTCGCTTATACCGAAGGCATCAGCATGGAACACTCCGAAGGATTCGCCGGCGTGTACATCATGAAGAGTGACGTCGTGCTGCTGCGCATAACCGATGACGGCACGGTTGAGATCAACGGTGCCGGGGCGCTCGGATATTCAATCGGTGATACCGTCACGGTGTGCTTCACCGTGACGTTTCCTCGGCTGCGTGCCGCGTTTATCGACAGCGAAATTGCGAGCGAAGCGGTATCACCCAAGGTAACGGTACAAAAGGTCGGTACGTGCACGACTCTTACCGTCAGCGATGCATTCGGCGAGCGCTCCGTCGAAATATCCGACGGTATATCGGCAACCCCTCAGTTTGTGTCAAGCATTTCGGACTGCACCGACACCGACGGGCTGTACGTCCTGCCGGACGGATATATCTATGCATATCTGCCCGTGACTGAACCGACCTATACAAATCTGCTGCCCTCCGCATGTGACACCGACGGCACCGCGTACGGAACTGACGGATGCGGCTATAAGTCCGGCTATCGAATAAATTCATCCGGCACAGCCGTTCAGGCACCGGGCACATACCTCACCGGGCTCATTCCGTTCAGCGTAGGCAGTGCGCTGCGAATGAAGAATCTGGCGTTCTACGACGCCGATTCCTCAACATACACCGGCATCGCAACGTACGACAGTTCAAAGTCATTCCTCGGGGTTATAAACTTTAAAAATCTGTCATACGGATACGCGATAACGCAAGGCTCCACCGTAAAGATCGACACTTCAACGTGCATCAGCACGAGCTATGAGCTTTCGTCTTCGGTTGCCTATATCAGGATCATGTCTACTTCCGTTACGGAAAACAGCATTGTGACCGTGGACGAAGAGATCACGGAATCATCGGGTGCCGCAAGCTCATGGCAAAGCACCGGACACGTCTATCAAAGCGCCGACTACGAGCCTCGCGTCGCGTCACTCGAGAGCCGCATGGCCGAAGCTGAGTCAAAGCTCGCCGTTGATTCTCCGTCATATATCACCGACGAAGCAGAACGCGTATCCGATCTCGTGCTGGGCGACATAACGGAAGACAGCTTCACCATCTCCCTGGCAGGTGACATGCATATGCCGTACGGCGTTGGCACACCGACCGCGGTGCTCCACACAGGACTCGGAATCGCCGAGATCGCGCGGTGTGTACCGCTCAATCTTTGTGCATATCTCGGAGACTACGTATCCGGCGGCAGTACCTCTACCGTCGCCGAGTCGAAGAGCGCTCTCAGATTTGTGCGCCGTGCACTCACGGGGCGCTCTCCAGGCACACCTGAAGTTTGGCTGCGCGGCAATCACGATATGAATCCGTACTGCCGCGACGGTGTTCTGTCTGCGTCTCTGCTCCGCGCCTATATCGACAGCGCCAACCGTTCATGCCGCACCACTTCCGCAGGACGCAAGCGCGGCTTCGGCTATATCGATTTCGACGACAGACGTATACGTGTCATCTACCTCAACACCTCCGACACCTCGGACATAACGTATGCGGCAAATTCGGGAAATTACAATGTGTCCATGATCGGGTCCGAGCAGCTGCAGTGGCTCTCCGACGACGCACTGAATCTATACGGCAAAAGCTCGCCCGAAAAGTGGGGATTTATCGTTCTGAGCCACGCTCCGCTCAACTGGCAGAGCGGGACGCTCACGGACGGCAGCGGCACGACCTATACGGCAAATGTCAAAAACGCGCTTGCACTTCTTGACGCATACGTCTCGGGAAGCACGGGTCAATTTACGGTCGAAGGAAAGACAGTGAAGTACGATTTCCGCGGCATCACGCGTGGTGAGATCATCGCACTGTTCCACGGGCATACACATAACTTCAGAACCTCCACCGTCGGGCTCTCACAGTTCCGGAGCATCTCGATACCTCAGGTGTGCGCCGGCAGGTACAACGAATACACCGCAAAGAGCGATTTCGGAGAATTTGACAGCAGCGGTAATCCGGTATATTACCTCAAGAGCACAAACACCGCAGAAGACACCAGCTTCTGCGTCGCCACGGTGGACCGTACCGCTCGGCGCATCAGCATCAGACACTACGGAGCGGGATACGACCGCACCGTAACCTACTGATTTCACATGGGATCACATAAAACACCGACCGGGCATCCGGTCGGTGTTTTCCTCGACACAAAGAGATCTCCGCCGAGACCCCCAAAGGGATATCGGCGGAGATTTAGACTTATACCTTCTGATACTCAACGTGACCGTCCTTCAGAACCGCATTCACGCTGTCCCCCTCTTTGACTCCTCCCGCAAGCATTGCCTCGGACAGGCTGTCCTCAACCTTGCGGACGATCGCACGGCGCAGCGGACGTGCACCGTATACGGGATCAAAGCCCTCCTTCACGAGGAGGTCTACGACCTCCTCGGAGAAGGTCACGGTAATGCCGAGATCCGCAACGCGGTGTGCAACCTCGCGAAGCATGATCTTCGCAATCTCAGCGATATCACCGTCGGTTAGCTTGTTGAAGATGATTATTTCGTCGAGACGGTTGAGAAATTCCGGCTTGAACGTTGCCTTCAGCGCATCGTTTACCGCAGACTTCATTCTCTCACGCTCATCGGTCTTCTCATCGGATCCGGTAAATCCGAGTCGCTTAGGCTCAACGATACCTGAAGCCCCGACGTTAGACGTCATAATTATGATCGTATTCTTGAAGTCGACGTGTCTGCCCTGCGAATCGGTCAGAAGCCCGTCCTCGAGAATCTGCAGAAGGATGTTGAACACATCCGGGTGTGCTTTCTCGATCTCGTCGAAAAGCACGACCGAATACGGTTTTCTCCTGATCTTCTCGGTAAGCTGACCTCCCTCGTCGTACCCGACATATCCCGGAGGCGAACCGATCAGCTTTGAGACGCTGTGCTTCTCCATATACTCCGACATATCGACACGGATCATTGCGTTTTCAGAACCGAACATCACATCGGCAAGCACCTTTGAAAGCTCGGTCTTACCGACACCCGTAGGTCCGAGGAACAGGAATGAACCTATCGGACGGTGCGGATCCTTGAGACCCATTCTGCCGCGCCTGATAGCACGTGCAACTGCCTCAACGGCTTCATCCTGCCCGATGATCCTCTCCTTCAGAACGGACTCGAGGTTCATAAGCCTCTCGCCCTCCTCCTCGGCAAGCTTCTTTACCGGGATACCCGTCCATGCGGCGACGATATCTGCGATATCATCCTCACCGACCACAAGCTCAGCGCTGTGTCCGGCTCCGCCGCGACGTTTCTCTTCAAGCTCGTCGGTCAGACGCTTCTCCTCATCGCGAAGGCGCGCAGCGCCCTCGTAGTCCTCGGCAAGAATCGACTCCTCCTTCTCCGCAGAAACAGCCTTCAGGCGATCCTCAAGCTCCTTAACATCCGGTGTCGGCATAAAGCTCGAGATGCGCTTCTTTGACGCTGCCTCATCTATGAGGTCGATCGCCTTATCGGGGAGGTAACGGTCGCTGATATATCTGACTGACAGCTTAACGGCCGCCTTTATCGCATCATCGCTGATCTTCAGCTTGTGGTGCGCCTCATACTTGTCGCGAAGTCCGAACAGAATAGCCTCCGATTCCTCGGGAGTAGGTTCTCCGACGAGCACCGACTGGAATCGACGCTCAAGCGCAGCATCACGCTCAATATGGCGACGGTACTCATCGATCGTAGTAGCACCTATCACCTGCATCTCGCCGCGGGCAAGAGCCGGCTTTATGATGTTTGCGGCATCGACGGCGCCCTCTGCACCGCCGGCACCTATGATCGTATGGATCTCGTCTATAAAGAGTATGATTCCGGGGTTTGAGCGAACCTCTTCCATAACGTTCTTCATTCTCTCCTCAAATTCGCCGCGGTACTTGGCACCTGCGACCATCGAAGAAATGTCGAGCGTCACGATCGTCTTGTCGCGAAGCGTATCGGGAACGTTGCCGTCAACGATCCTTTGCGCAAGACCTTCGACAACGGCAGTTTTACCGACACCCGGCTCACCGATCAGGCACGGATTGTTCTTCGTGCGGCGTGACAGGATCTGTATGACTCGCTCAGTTTCATTATCGCGCCCGATGATCGGATCGATCTTTCCCTCACGTGCGCTGCGGCAAAGATCGCGTCCGAACTGAGACAGCGTAAGACAACCGGCGATCTCCTCCTTCGTCTTACCGCCGGAAGCGCGCTGTGTACTCTGACCTTCACCGCTCTCCTGACCGAAATATGATATAATATCGCGCTTGATGTCGGATGCCGACACACCCTCTGACGCGAGTATGCGCACCGCATAACAATCAGGTTCATCCATCATCGCAAGGAGCAGATGCTCCGTTCCGACGTAACCGTGACCCATAGTCATTGCAGCCCTTGCAGACGATTCTATGATCTTTTTCGTGCGCGGAGTCATATCCGCAGCGCTGAGCTTCGTTGTTTCACCGACACCTGAATTTTCTTCAATAAGAGCCTTTACTCTGTCATAGGTAACACCGCGTTCGTCAAGCACCTTAGACGCGATGCCCTCGCTCTCCGAAAGGAGTCCCAAGAGGAGATGCTCGCTTCCGACGCACGTATGTCCCATCTCGCACGCGCAGTAGAGAGCGCGGTTCAGTGCATTCTGAGCTTTTCCGGTGAATCCGATGTTCATAAAAATCCCTCCTCACATTACGTACAGCCACCGATTGTCGGTGACACCTCATTTATTCTTCTTATCGGTCGAATCCTGCGGCTCCGACAGCACGCGGCGCATCATATCGGCGCGCGCGCGGTCACGTTCCGCGGGAGATTTGACCCCGTCACATTCAAGCATGAGCGTCGCAGGCATTGCGTGTATCAGCATACGGTCAAGCCTCTGCGGTGCAAGACCGTCTATCATGCCCATTGCAGCTCCGAGACGCACATCCGCGTAGAGCTTCAGAAACTCCGAAGTATCGACGAGCTGTGCATACAGCATAGTACCGTATGAACGCATGATACGATCGGCAAACTTAACTTCGCCGCCGTCGCGGATACGTCCGCGCAGCTCACGCTCGGAATCCGTTATCTTTCCGCAGACGCTGACAAGCTTTGATATTATCTCCTCTTCGGACATACCGAGCGTCACCTGATTCGATATCTGGTACAGGCATCCGTCTGCACTCGATCCCTCGCCGGATGCCCCGCGTATCGTCAGACCGATCTTGCCGAGCTGGTTCTGCAGAGATCTGATGCCGCCGTTCCACGTCAGTGCCGGCAGGAACATCATAACCGACGCTCTCATACCCGTGCCGAGATTTGTCGGACAATGCGTCAGGTAACCGAGATGCTCGTCGTAAGCTATACCGAGTTTTGAATCGATACGCTCATCGGCAGCGCTTGCCGCCTTGTAAGCCTCCTCGAGAGCAGCGCCCGGTAGGATCGACTGGATCCTCACGTGATCCTCCTCAAGGACCATGATGTAGACATGGTCGCGCTCGGAGCTGATGAGCGCACACGGTGTCTTTTGTGCCGCAAACTCGCGGCTCACAAGGTGCCGTTCGCAATCCGAGATGCGGCGCAGCTCCGGCAGCGACTGAAAGTCTGTGAATTTGTAATCGGTATCACCCTCGAAAACGCCGTGTACACGGTCTATTATCTCTCGGGATGATTTTTCATCAAGCCTGCCCGCAAACGGGTAATCGGCAAGATTTCTCGCAAGTCTTACCCTTGAGCTCACAACAACATCATTGTCGCGTCCCGTCATATCATACCAAAGCATATCACTCGCCATCCTTTCCCGATTCGCCGCGCAGCTCGCGCAGACGGTCCCTGATCTCTGCAGCACGCTCGTAATTTTCATCCGATACGGCACTCTTCAATTCATGTTCAAGCGACGATATCTCACGCCGACGCTCACGTCCCGCTCTGAACTTTCCGGGTGCCGAGCCGGTGTGCGATGTCGCACCGTGGATCCTGCCGATCGTACCTGACAGCTCGTCCGCAAAGGTCTTGTAGCATTCCGGGCACCCTGCCTTTCCCTCGGACACAAGGTCCTGAAAGGTTGCACCGCACAGCGGACACTTCTTTGCTTCGCCGAGCTGTTTCTTCTGATACTGCGGCACGCCGAACAGCGTACCGAATATCGAATTCATATCCTTAAAAGGATCGCTCCAAAAACCCTGCGAGAAATCGAGCTTTTCGATTTCTCCCGAACGCTCAGCCTCAGCCGCACAGTGCTCACACAGCGAAAGCGACTTCTCCTTACCGTTCACCGATTCCCTGTAAAATACAACCGCCTGATTCTTTCCGCACTTTTCGCAAAGCATATATAACAACTCCTCTCATAATCCTGCCGCCGCGCGGCATATCATATATCCGCCGTATCGGCGGATGTAAACACTTCAACTTCTATTCTAATTCATAAGGGTCATAATTATGTGTCGCATTATGTCTGCCCTGACACGGTTTCTATCGCCCGGCGATATTCGGTCGAGTGCGCTTCCGCACAGCGCCGACCGAACCAAACGTGCTTCATTTGCCGTTACGATACCGCGGTCGACAAGGTTTGCCGTGTACGATGACGCCGTCTGTTCGTCAAGCTCATCTCCGATCGCGTGGAAGAAGTGCATCAGATATTCGTTCTGCGTCATCTTTGCACGCACGATCCTAATGTATCCGCCGCCGCCGCGCCGACTCTCGATTATATATCCTTTTTCAGGGGTAAATCTCGAGGTTATGACGTAGTTGATCTGGCTCGGCACACATCCGACCTTCGCTGCAAGATCGTTTCGACGAACCTCAGTCTTGCCTCCGCCGTCGTTAAGCATCTCTTCTATAATTGAAGCTATATAATCGGATACCAGCATCCCAAACACCGCCTTTGTCTTTGACTATCCTTGATCTTTGCTTATATTATACCCATATGGTCAGATAAAGTCAAAGTCAGATAAAGTCAATCAAAAACCTATATTTGCGATTATGCGTATTTAGATATATATTTTCTACTTATTTCTCACTATATCACATTATTTTTGACTTTTTGACTTTCAAACTAAAAAGCGACACAACTCATGTGATCCTCGGGTAATACCCGGGCATTATCTGCAATATATATGTAATGTAAATCGGCGCGCCCGACGGCGCAGGAAGGCTGGAACAAAATGTTCGTATACAACATAAGAGCAACGACTATAAAATTTATTGCCGTAATAGGCGCGGCGGTGATTTCGCTTGCGGCGATAATATTCTTCATACCCGAGTATTCACCGCGCACGACGGCTGCAATAGCAAAATCGGTATCGGAATACCGTTATGACAAGATACGGACCACCGATGACGCAGCGGAATTTCTGCGCCAGTTCGGATGGGAAGTCGACCCGCAGCCGACTGAAGAGGTCACTATGCGAATACCCGCCGAATTCGACCGTGTTATGAATACGTACAATGAGCTGCAAAAGAAAGGCGGTCTTGACCTTTCAAAGTATCGCGGTCGCGAGGTCACGCGATACACATTCAACGTGACAAACTATCCGAACTATGACGGAGTTGTCACTGCCAATGTGATAATCTACAAAAAGCGCGTAATCGGCGGCGATATCTCATCGAGCGACGTTTCCGGATTTATCGGAACCTTTGAATACCCGAAGGACGGCACCCCCGAAACGGAGGCAGAGTCATAATTCCGTCTGAACCGAAGATGTCATCACATATGGACTTTTTGCGTAAAGTCCTTACAAGACACGCGCGCCCTCTCAACGTAAAGCGCAGATAACGTGCAATCATCGGCCATGCCATTCAAAGACGTGCTGCAACCTCTCACTGTCAGTTATCATTACACTGCCGAAGGATTCAGCGAACTACACAGCATTTAAACTTGATTCCTCAAGCTTACCCTTTGATGCCGACCGTACTCTGCATCCGGGCAAGGTCATTTGGTGACATATGCGACGGCAATATCGGCACCGTCAAAAAGTCACCTTCATCTGCTTGAGTAAGCCATATAAGGGGATTCTTCTAAAAGATTCACCTCATCTCCGAATCATCTGACCTACAGTCGGTAAACGGGCAATCTGCTGTTTTGACATGAGATATCTTGTTCCCGTAAGTCCTGCTGTTTTCTGAATGCAGGGTGTCAACTGCCCGCTTTGCACGATGCTTCACGCTAAGGTTTTTACGGGATACCTCCACCGCATAGCCGGTGCTTTCCGAATTCAATAAAAATGATGGGGCAAAGCATTCGCTTTGCCCCATCGGTGAATATTTTCTATATTATCGTACTCGGACACGCTTCATAGATTTCCGACCTGACGCCGAGCGTCTCCAATATTTCAGAAAGCGCCAGGCACACGGGAAATTCAGTGTTGTAATGCCCGGCTTCTATGACGGAGAGCCCCATCTCTGCCGCAGCCTCTGCGGCATTATAACCGACATCACCCGTAATAAGCACGTCAGCGCCTGCCGCACGTGCAGGCTCGATCATACTGCCGCCGTCACCTCCGCATATCGCAACGCGGCGGGCGCTCCCGCTGCCGGTGACGCGCACCGCTGCACACCCGAGCGCAGTCTTCGCGCACAACGCAAGATCTCCGCAATCGCCGTCAAATTCGGCAAGACGACCGAGCGTCGGCGCATCGCTCGGGCCGAATGTGCCGAAAACACGCAGCCCGACGACACGCGCTAACGTGTCGTTGACACCGCCGTCTCCTGCATCAAGTCGGGTATGTAAAGAGATTACATTTATCCCGCGGGTCGCAGCAAAGAGCACGCGCCGCGACACAGCCGTTTCCCCGTCAAGGCTCGTGATAGGACGAAATATCATAGGATGGTGAGTCAGAACGGTAGAAAAGCCGTTCTCCGACGCATAGCGGATCACATCAAGCGTTGCGTCAAGCGCTATGAGGACACTGTCTGCCTCGTCTCCGACACGGCACATCACGCCGTCGTTGTCCCAGTCCGCCGAAAGCGTCCGCGGAAACCGTCTGTCAAGCTCGCCGTACAGTTCATCAAACCTCATTATTGTCACCTCACTCGATAATATGCCCTCTGGCAGCGGCGATCTCGCGCAGCTCCCGTAGCAGTTCCTCCTCGCGCTCGACCGACAGCCCTCCTTCACGACGCCCTTCGATCTGGCGGCGCAGTCTGGCTGCAGTCTTATCTATAAATCCGTTTACGAGAGGATCCGCCTCGTCGTCCGCAACACTGCCGATCTCAAGTCTGACAGGCGGCACATCCCGATGTACTCCGTCATACTCAGCGGCAATGCAGGTGTAATACTTCCCGCCGACGCGGCACAGTCGTTCGCACACCGTGGCATATCCCATCTCAGCCAAATATCCGCGCAGCTCCTGAAGGGAGCTCATAGGCTGCAATATAAGCCGAACTCCGGGGATCCTCGTATAGTCCGAGCGATCGATGATCTGCGCGATCAGCTCGCCGCCCATTCCGGCGATGATAATATCCGTAACGCCAAACCTCTCCGGACGGATATCAGCGATACCGTCCGACAGACAGAATGATATACGGTCGAACACGCCGTAGCGCTGTGCGTTCTCGCACGCGCGGTTGAGCGGACGGCTGTTGATATCCGAAGCAACCGCAGTTTTGCATATCCCGCTCTTTATAAGATAGATCGGAACGTACGCATGGTCGGTCCCGACGTCGAGCGGTACACCGCCCTCTCTGACCATAGAAGCAATGAGCAGCAGCCTGTCATCGAGCACGGGCAGCATGATCTTCCCTGCCATACACATTAACCTTTCTCCGCATCCCGCGGCACAGTCCGTAAAACAAAGGACCGTCGCAGGCAAAAGCCGTGCGACAGCCCGTTATCGTCCGAATAACTTATTTCTTATCCGCAAAGTAAGCGTTCAGCTTTGCGATGAGCGCATCCGCATCCGTACCGTGCACCTCGCAAGCCTCCTCAATGGACTCGTTTCTCGACACGGGGCAGCTGAGGCAGTGCATCCCGATCTCAAGAAAGAACTGTCCAGCCTCCTCATCGCGGTCTATTATATCTCCGATTATGGTCTGCTTTGTGATTTCCATTTTTATATCCTCCGTTTTTCAGTTTGCTTTTTTAAGTGCTACCGGATCCGGTACATTTATTTTTTTGATATCGGCACCGAGACCTCTCAGCTTTCCGACGATATCATCATATCCACGTTCAATAAGGTTGATCTCCGAAATTTCGCTCGTTCCGCTGCACGTGAGTGCGGCGATCAGCACGGCGATGCCGCCGCGGAGATCAACAGCAATGAGCGGAGCTGCCGACAGCGGCACGCCGCCCTCGATCGTCACGATGCGCCCGTCAACCTTTATCGACGCACCCATGCGCTTTAGCTCCTCAATATATTTGAATCTGTTATCGTATATGCTCTCGTTTATAAAGCTGACTCCGTCTACCGTTGCAAGAAGTGCGCACATCTGCGGATGCATATCGGTCGGGAATCCGGGATACGGAAGTGTCTTAACATTAGTGTGATGGAGCGGTCGATTGACCGACACCTCAACGGCATCGTCGAACTCTTCGACATTTACGCCTATCTCCTCGAGCTTTGCCGTTATGGACTCAAGGTGCTTCGGAATAACATTATTGATACGCACGGTGCTGCGCGTTGCCGCAGCCGCAACCATAAACGATCCAGCCTCAATCATGTCGGGGATGATCGCGTAAGTACATCCGTGCAGCTCACTCACACCCTTTATTTTTATAACATCGGAGCCGGCACCGGTAATATTTGCGCCGCAGCTGTTCAAAAAGTTTGCACAGTCCACGATGTGCGGCTCACGTGCTGCATTTTCTATGACTGTCATTCCGTTCGCCATGACCGATGCTATCATTATATTGAGAGTCGCACCGACCGTGGACATATCGAAGAAAATATTCGCAGGCGAGACTCTGTTTCCCGCCGTAGTGATCTCTATATAGCCGCCGTCGGTAACCACATCTCCGCCGAGAGCCTTAAAGCCCTTTATGTGCTGGTCAATCGGTCTGACACCGAAATCGCATCCGCCGGGGTACGCTACCCTCGCGCGGCCGAAGCGTCCGAGCTCAGCGCCGAGCAGATAGTATGAACCGCGCAGTCGGCGGACAAGGTTATAGTCCGACGTGCCGCACTTGACGTCGGTACAGTCGATTTCAAAAGTGTTTCTGCTCACGGTGCGTATTTTTGCACCCATTCCGCGAAGGATCTCAAACGATCGATTTATATCAATTATGTCGGGAATGTTCTCAATTATGCACTTCCCGCGCACCAATACACATGAATAAATAATCGGGAGCGCCGCGTTCTTCGATCCGCTGACTTCAACCGAGCCGTGAAGCTGTCGCCCTCCGTTAATTATAATCTTTTCCATTTACAAATCTCCGTCCGTACTTGAGACACGTACGGTGTCACTGTCAAATTTCTGCGCAAAACAAGGGATATCGCAAAATCACGACACCCTGAGCCCTGCTGTAATATTGATCCTGAAATATGAATAAGCCGTGGTCTATGTTAGATTATGCGGCCACTCTATGTTTTCATACAAGATATTATAACAGCATCCGTGCAAAAATAAAAGAGTTTTTTGCAGGATTTTCATTCACTTAATATTAATAGTTATTTTGCACTGATTGCATGGTTAATTTTATGCATTTTTGTGCACCGAACAGTCTGATGCGTAATTCGAGTCTCATATACATCCGATATGTATCTCTTTACACTATATAATATTCACACGGTGCCCCCTGCGTTACTCCCCTGCGGAGGCATGGTATGCAACGGCAAGATCCACGACCATGCCGTAGCTGCGCGTTCCCTCGGTTCCCTGACTCTGGAGGAACGTGTCATTTATGACCTCACTCACGTTCGATGCTGCGGAATCGCTGTACTTTTCAAAGAATCTGCTGTAATACGTAAGGTCTCTCAGGGGACGGGAATCCAATTCCGAATAGAGTGCTGACGCATCCTCCGGGCGAGTCTCGTAAAGCGCCGATATGAGGTACTCAAACATATTCATATATCCGCTGTACTGCATATACGTACTATCAGACCCGATGCAAACAAGGTACGCTATGAAATTTGCCTCGTTTTCGCGTGCGATCCCGCGTTGGTGCGCCATCTCATGCGCGATCGTGTAAACATTCACGAATTCGGGATAGTTTGTATTGAGGTTTGCTTCGCCGGTAAAGTAAGTATACACACCCGAGATGTGCGTATACGTCATGAGGTTTGACACGGCAAGCCGCTTTACCGGAGCCTTGAAGTTTCCGATAAAATCATATTCGGCAGCAAGGGTGTCATAGGAGTCATGCACCGCCCGCACAGTTTCGCTGTGTGTCATGGAGCGAAATGAACACTCATCTGCAAAACCGATTCCGTCGGAAAGCTCATTTATCCTTCCGGCAACATACTTTGCCGTCCGTTCAAGGTCATCCGCACTCACGTTTCCGACCGAAAGTCCGAGTTTACGGTCAAGCGTGCTTCCGCGATATCCTGCGGCGAAGTTCAGCGTGAACACCGAAGCAAGGAGCAGCACTGCTGCAACGAGAGACGACATAGTTCTGGAAAAACCGTGTTCATGTCTGTCCATATATCCGAACACGGCGCGCAGGATGATAAAAATGAGGATCGGCGAGAGCATGATCAGCGCTTCAGCCAGAGAAAACGGAAAAGGCGCGCTGATATATGCCAGCACCCGGCGGAGCAGCTGGCTGACGCTGCTGTTGAAGGCATCGGCAAACGCAGGGCACAGTATGAACGACACGTACAGTCCGCACGAAACGAGCGCCAGTACATATATAACGATTGCAGGCGTCGGCACGTACTTGCCGATCCGATGCATAATACTTTCTTTCTTCATTTTATCGTGCCTTTCATTTGTTTTTTATACGTTACGCAAAATCATCTGCAAAATCCTCACCGAACCATTCCGAAACAAGTCGTCTCATATCGTTCGGCAGCGGTGCCGTTACCGTAATCTCATCATCCGTCTGCGGATGCGGGAATCTCGTAATATATGAGTGGAGTGCCTGACGCGCGATCATATCCGATGCCGTGCCGTACAGATCGTCACCCGTGATCGGGCACCCGACCGACGCGAGTTGAAGCCTCAGCTGATGCGTTCTTCCGGTAAGCGGGGTAAGTCGGACGAGAGAGTGGCAGCCCGACGCGGCAATGACCTCATATCCGCTGACGGCTTCCTTTCCGCCCGGATCGTCCGATGATGTCACGCGGCGCTTAACGATACTGTCCTCTGCGCGCCGCAAATATGACCTGAGCGTTCCGCGCAGACTGTCCGGGACGCCGTCCGTCACCGCAAGGTACGTCTTTCTGATCCTGCCGCTCACCATCGACAGGTACATCTTATATGCAGCATCTCTCGAATTGGCGGTCAGCATACATCCGCTCGTATCTCGGTCGAGCCGATTTACGGGTCGAAACACGTAATTCCTGTCGCGGTACCGATATGCGAGAGCATTTGAAACGGTGTCAAGTCTGTGACCGTGCGACGGGTGCGACGGCATATCCGGAGGCTTGTTTACCGCAGTTATCCACTCATCCTCATAGATCACGTCGAGCGAAAGCGGTGCGGGCACGGTATAAGGGCTGACATCCGCTTCGGAATCCTCAAGTGCAAGCGAGAGGGTGTCGCCCTCGGCGAGTACATAGCGCACCGTAACGAACGAACCGTTCACCGTAATGCCTCCCGGAGAAAACTTGAGCTTTTTTATCATATTTGAGGAATATCTAAGTCGTGAGCGGAGCATCTCACGCACAGTGATCCCTGCTGCATCGGCAGTTATAAGGATATCCACGGCTATGCCTCAACACTCCGCCAATAGGTATAGTGCGCCGTAACGGTGCGCACATTGCCTCCGTGCTCGAGATCGGGCGCCGTTATCACAACTCCCGAGAGAGACATGAGCTCCCATGCATCCATCTGCCGCACCTCACAGCGAAACACCACATCCATACTTGAATATATGATGAGCTCGCCGTCACGCACTGCAACAGCACCGTTCTTTCCGATAATCTCATCGACACCGTCAACCTTTTCGGACACGCATTTGAGCGACATACCGTCAAGGCGGCGCGCCATCCACTCCTTGTACTTCACGCTCGCGGTATTTCGCGGCGGTGCGTCCCGTCTTTTTCCGAACATATATTGCCTCCGTGATGCTTCTTTATCTTCTTCAGTATTGTACCACAACGGCGGCGCAATTTCAACGGGTGAGTCCGTGCGGGGAAAAAGATCGGTCGCGGCGGGAGCCGCGACCGATCTTTGCAGAGCGGAAATTTTCAGAGTATTATACAGATAAGTCCTCCCGCACCTTCGTTTATAACGCGCGACAGAGTCTCGCCGAGCCGCTCCCTCGCATCCTCCGGAAGGTGTTCGAGTTTTGCGTGAAGTCCCTCGCTCACAAGCTCATATATCGACTTTCCGAAAAGGTTCGTATTCCATATTCCCTGCGGTGCCCCTTCAAACTCTTCAAGAAGGTAGTGCACCAGCTCCTCCGACTGCTGCTCGGTTCCGACTATCGGGCTGAGCTCAGTTTCTATTCCGGCTCGGATCATATGTATGGACGGAGCGGTTGCACGGAGTCTGAC
>CAKSEM010000014.1 GCA_934446485.1 uncultured Eubacteriales bacterium
TCTTTTTAAGCTAATACCCGGATTCGAACCGGGGACCTCATCCTTACCAAGGATGTGCTCTACCAACTGAGCCATAGCAGCACGACACCTAACAGGGAATATTATATCAGAGCTTTTTGCGTTTGTCAATACCAAAATAACAAAAGTCGCGCGCTGCCGCGGAAAATATTCGTAAATGTCGGATGGAACATTGCCGACAGGAGAGGATCATACGGAAATGATATTCGGAATTTGCAATCCTGTGTCGCGCAGAGGCGACGGACTGGCAGTATCGTCTCAGGTCGAGGGGTACTTCCGCGAGGAGGGGATCCCGTACCGCACGCTGTATACGGCGGCATCGGGAGACGGGACCCGCCTTGCGCGCGAAGCTGCTGCGGCAGGCGCCGAAACGGTGTTTGCTATCGGAGGCGACGGTACGGCATCCGAGGTGGCTCGAGGGCTTGCGGGAACGGACTGTCCGTTCGGGATCGTCCCCGCAGGAACGGGTAACGATTTTGCACGCGCGCTCGGTTTGCCGAGCGATCCGATGGAAGCGCTCAAATATCAGCTGGGGCGCGATGCGCGCCGGATAGATCTTATGGATATCAACGGTCGGGTGTATATGAATGAGACCGGCATGGGATATGACGTTGAGACGATCCGTACGGCACAGCGTATGCCGAAGTTTATTCCAGGAAGCCTTGCGTACTTCATGGGCGTGGTGTCTACGCTTCTCCGATTCCGTGCGGTCGGTGTGGTATGCAGCTTTGACGGCGATGATGAGGTGAGATTGCCGTGCTTTCTCATTGCGGTGTGCAACGGCGGATATATAGGCGGAGGGATCCGTATCGGTCCCCGTGCAGCGGTGGACGACGGTCTTCTCGATGTTGTGATAATTAAAGAGATCACGCGCGGGCGGCTCCTGCCGCGCCTTGCCGCACTGATGCGCGGGCGCGTGCTCGATTTTCCCGAAACTGAATTCCGCCGCTGTCGGAGGTTTTCGTTCCGTGTCCCCGGACGGCGGATCGACATAAACGCCGATGGAGAGATCTTCAGCGTAGACCGTGTTGATGTTGAACTTCTGCCGGAGGCGCTGCTGGTCAGAGGATGATAGATAAAAGGATGCTCCCGTCAATATCCGACGAGGAGCATCCTTGCGTATGAAAGGTATTCACGTACTAAATTTGTGAAGACATATGCCTCCGGCGGTGTCGGCGCTTTTACACAGGCGGCGGTCACTCCCTCCTCCTTGCAGAGCATGCGTATGCGCGGTATGTGAGTGTCGGAGGAGACGCAGACTACGGAACGCGCCGAATTTCCGGTTTCGCTGAGAAGTGCGACTGAAAGACGGATGTTCTCTGCGGTGTTTCCGGCTTTGGATTCGACATATATCCTCTCCTCCGCAATTCCTTGTGAGACGAGATAATCGCGCATACATTCGCCCTCGCTTATCGCCTCGTCACGTCCGCGACCGCCGCTTACGACGCAGATTCCGTCGGGGTCGGCTTCGAGAAGCGATACGGCTGTATCGAGCCGTGCGGCAAGTGTCTTGCTGGGACGTGTGCCGTTTATCTTGGCGCCGAAAACAACATATGCACAGCCGCTGCTCGGTGGAGGGTCCGACGGGGATAGGTAGATGTACCCGATCAGAAACAGAAAGCTGAGCGAGTAGAAGACCATGCCGGCGCACATCAGAGCGGCAAGCGGTATATAAGCACGTTTGAGAAGACGTTTCAACTGCTTGCGAAAGATATACGGCAGCGTAACGGTGCAGATGACCGTTGATGTTGCGATCCACGGAAGTGTTCCCTCCGGGGATATGATCAGCTTTATAAAGTAGGAACCGAAGCACACGAGCGTGAAGAGCCCGGATATTATGTAGATCATGCGGAGAATCCGTGCGCTTTTCTTCAAAATGTATCTCCTTTTGCGGTGAAGTGGCGCAGAGCAATGTCCTCTCAGCACCCTGAAGCGTTGTATTTAACAGAAAAACGAAAGATGTACTGATGTTGTGAGGAAAACTGCCTGCCGCATACTATTATACCATACCTTATTCTCTCCGTGCGTGAATTAAAGAAAGATTAAGAAAATCCGCGTGCTGATGTGCCGGGACTTGCGCAAACGTGCGCGGTATGATAAAATATATCATGGATTATTGTGCGCCTTACGGCGCTGTGTTCGGAAAGCTTGGTGATTATTGATGCTTGAGGTATGTCTTATCGGAACGGGCGGCTCCATTCCGAAGCCGGAGCGTTGGCTCGCATCTGCGCTTCTGCGTCACAACGGTTCGTCCGTAGTCATAGACTGCGGTGAGGGGACGCAGCTTGCGCTGAAATCGGCGGGCTACCCCGCAGGCAGGATAGCCCTCATACTGATAACGCATTTCCATGCGGATCATGTGAGCGGACTGCCGGGACTGTTGCTTGCCATGTCAAATGAGGGCAGGCTCGACCCGGTGACGATAGCGGGACCGCGAGGATTGCGTCACGTTGTCGAATCCCTGTGTGTGATTGCCGGAAACCTTCCGTTTCAGGTGAACGTGCTTGAGCTTCCGAGCGAGCATTTTGAGCTTCCGCCTGAATATCTCCCTGAAGGAAGAGGATCCGACGCCGGCTTGCGCGTCACATCGTTCCCGCTGTACCACTCGATGATGTGCCTCGGATACAGGATCTCGCTGCCGAGAGCGGGAAAATTTGACCCTGAGAGAGCGAAGCTGACGGGGATACCCGTGAATCTCTGGGGCGTGCTTCAGCGCGGTGAGTCGGTTTCCTACGGCGGTACCGTGTACCGTCCGTCCGACGTTATGGGAGCGCCGAGACACGGGATAGACATCTGTTACGTTACCGACACCAGACCGATTCCGGAGATCGTACCTGAGGTTGCCGATGCTGATCTTCTCATATGTGAGAGTACTTTCGGTGACGATAAGGAGGAGAGAGCAAGAAAGTCCCGACACATGACGGCTACCGAGGCAGCGACCGTTGCGTCGGATGCCGGGGTCGGAAGGCTTTGGCTGACACATTACAGCCCGTCCGTGACGGATACTGCTCCGTGCCTTGAATCGGCGCGACGGGTATTTCCGACGGCAGAAGCGGGATATGACGGAATGCGCGAGATCATAGGCTTCCCCGAGGAGCAGCGGCGCATTTGAATATGACAGTGCGAAAGGTTGGAGCACTTATATGATCGTATATGATACTGATGACGGCGTGCTGACGTTTACTGCCGAGGTGAGCGATGCCGGCACGCGCGCCGACGCGGCTATCGCCGCAGCGGCATGTGATGCGGGGCTTACGCTCACGCGCTCGGCGGTGCAGAAGCTGATCGCGTCAGGAAAGGTAGTCTGCGGCGTGACACCTATATTAAAAAGCTGCCGCCTTTGCGGCGGGGAGACTTTTACCGTCACCCTGCCGGAGACGGTCGAATGCGATGTCGAACCCGAGGACATTCCGCTCGATGTCGTTTACGAAGACGAAGACATCATAGTTATCAATAAGCCGCAGGGGATGGTCGTTCATCCGGCTCCGGGGCATACGAACGGCACTCTCGTGTCGGCGCTCCTGTGGCACTGCGGAGACTCACTGTCCGGCATAGGCGGAGTCATGCGACCCGGCATCGTGCATCGCATCGACCGCGACACGAGCGGTCTTATCTGCGCGGCAAAGAACGATGCCGCACATCTGTCGCTTGCGGAACAGCTTCGGGAGCATTCGATGCGCCGCACTTATATGGCGCTATGCGCCGGACGGCTTGCCGAGAGGCGTGGGCGAGTCGAGGCGCCTATAGGCAGAAGCCGCACAGATCGCAAGCGTATGTCGATCCGTCCTGACGGAAAATATGCCGCGACCGACTACGAGGTTCTCGAGGAGTACGGCTATCCGGGCGGAAGCGCATCGCTTGTGCGGCTCGTCCTTGAGACGGGGCGCACACACCAGATACGTGTTCATATGGCGTATATCGGTCACGCGTTGCTCGGAGACACCGTATACGGGAGCGAAACTCAGTTTGAGCGCCGCCATCCGACGTGTTTTGCGGGGCAGAGCCTCCATGCCGCCGAACTGAGACTGCGCCACCCGTCGAGCGGTGAGAATATGCTCTTCCGTGCCGAGGCGCCCGAAAACTTTATGCATGCCGTAGAAATTCTTCGAAGCACAACTGAAAATTAACAAGTTGTGCTACAAGGCGTCCGCTGCACATGATAAAATGTATTCATTAAACTGGAGACTGCGAAGAATTTTGCTCTTCCGGAACCCGCGTGGAACAGGAGATATACTGTAAATTGAAGCTGAAGGAATACTGTCGCAGGAAAGTTATGCTTTTCGGCGAAGATATACTTGATTCCGATTCGATAAAGCAGGAGAAATCGTTTATACAGCACGGCAAGACGAGCGTTTTTACACATTCGTTCAATGTGGCGTGCATCAGCATAGCGATAGCCGTCGTGCTCGGGATAAAAATAAATGAACGCCACACGGTACGCGGTGCGCTCCTGCACGATTACTTTCTGTACGACTGGCATGAGCCGTCGCACGGTTGGCACGGATTTACGCACGCCGAGGCGGCGTTTCGGAATGCACGCCGCGACTTTAAGATAGGCCGCGTTGAGAGCAATATTATAAGGCGTCACATGTTTCCGCTCAACATTACGCCGCCGAAGTACCGCGAGAGCGTGATCGTTTGCCTTGCCGACAAGCTCAGTGCGATAGCGGAGACGCTCCATATACGTGCTCTGAGCTTTAGGTGATCTGCGGGTCGGAAGAGCCGCCTGCAAGGCGGGAAGATTTGGAGGAGATCGATATGAAGTTTTATTCTGCAATCTGTGAACGCCCGGTTCGGCTCTGCGGTGAGACACGCCGCTTTGCTGACGAATCTCTGCACCATAGATACGGTCTTGATACTAAGATGTGTCGTGCTGTGACTCTTGACGACATCGATGGGTATGAGAGCTTAACTCCGCTTGAACGCTATGACTCTGCAATTGCGCGGATCGCCGAGGCATCTCCGATACGTATATGTGACGGAGAGCGTATAAGCGGTGCAGCGACTCTCGGCATGGCGATGGAGCACATGGTTCCCGCGACTTACGGCGGGAAATCGGTATGCGAGAGCGTCAGCCACCTGACGCTCGACTTTGGATCGGTGCTGCGGCGAGGTATTCGCGGGATAGGCGAGGATGCCGCTGCTGCTCTCGAGAGGTACCGCGGAACGGAACGCGAAGCGTTCGCCGAAAGCTGCGTACATACGGTCAACAGCTTCTGCACGTGGCACAAGCGTTATCTTGATGCGCTGTCAGAAAGACCCGAGCTTAAAGAGAATTATGACAATCTGTCGCGTGTCCCGCTCGAACCGGCGCGAAACTTTTATGAGGCGGTGCAGAGTCTGTGGTTCACTTTTGCGTTCTGCCGCCTGTGCGGGAACTGGCCCGGCATCGGACGGATCGATTGTTTGCTGGGGGATTATCTGAAACGAGACCTTGCCGATGGAATCCTTACATTGGATGAGGCAAGAGAGATACTTGCGCATTTCTTTATAAAGGGATGCGAGTGGATCAGCGGTAAAGCCAAGGACGCGAGCGGCGATGCCCAGCACTATCAGAATATCGTACTTTCAGGCACGGATGCCGACGGGCGCGATGTTACCTGCGAGGTGACATATCTTGTTCTCGACATTATTGAGGAACTCGGTATCGGCGATTTCCCGACGACGGTGCGGCTCGGCAAAAATTCATCGGAGCGTCTCCTGCGCCGTGTGGCTGAGGTCATACGGTACGGCGGCGGTGTCGTTGCCGTATATGACGAGGACTCGATAATCAAATCACTGACGGATTACGGATACGCGCCGGAGGCAGCGGCAAGATTTGCAAATGACGGCTGCTGGGAGATTCAGGTTCCCGGGGAAACGTACTTTTCCTACTGCCCGTTCGACGCGCTGCGCATCTTACAGGAGACGACGCTTCACGGTTACGACGGCACGGTGAGTTTTGATACATTTGAGGAACTGTATCAGCAGTATGTGAGCGATCTCAACGGTATGATAGATACGATCGTCGGATGGCACAGCGAACGGTTTCTGCCGCACGCTGCCGGGGAAGACGTGAGGTGGGCGCCGTGGAGACCGTGCACTGTAGTTTCGATCTTTGAGCGCGGATGCATTGAACGCGGTCAGTCGTACTTTGAGGGCGGACCGATATATAATATTGTTTCACCGCATATCGGGGGACTTCCGGATACGGTGGACAGCCTGCTTGCGATCAGGCATCTGGTGTATGAAGAAAAAAGACTCACACTGCCCGAGTTTATGCATATTTTGAAGAATGACTGGGCAGACGAAGAGCCGCTCCGTCGGTATGTGCGTACTCACTACAGCTATTACGGAACGGATTGCGACACAGCGGATGAGCTGGCATGCCGTCTCGTCGAGGATTTTGCCGATGCTTGCGACCGACAGACGGGGAAGTGCCCGTACCGCTTCCCGGCGGGAATCAGCACTTTCGGCAGGCAGATCGAATGGGCCGGCTACAGACTTGCCACACCGCACGGATACCATGCGGGCGCGATTCTGTCGGGAAACTGCTCGCCGACACCGGGAACCGATACGGACGGAGCCACGGCGACGATACGCTCATACTGCAAACTGAATCTCAAACGGATGGTGTCGGGCGCGGCGCTCGATATCAAGCTTGACCCCACCTCGGTTAAAGGTGAGGACGGGCTCTCGGCGCTCGTTGCGCTGATGCGCGGCTTCTGCGCGCTCGGAGGTTCATTTATGCAGCTTGATGTCGCCGATGTTGCGGCGTTGCGCGCGGCACAGGAGCACCCGGAAGATTACGAAACACTTTCGGTGCGCATTTCGGGATGGAATGCGAGGTTCGTAACGCTTGGGCGAGAGTGGCAGAATATGGTGATAGAACAGACCGAACGGCATAATGCCGATTGATCTCCCGCTGTGCGGAGAAAGTATTGCGAAGAGGTGCGCTGCACATGAAATTCGATATACCCGAATATGTCAGAGATGTTCTGCGGCACCTCACTGACGCAGGATACGAGGCGTTCCTCGTCGGAGGCTGCGTACGCGATGCCGCACTGGGCATCGTGCCGCACGATTACGATATTACGACCGGCGCTCTCCCTGAAGAAACACTCAGCGTGTTTCGGGGTTACCGTGTGATCGAGACCGGTCTCCGCCACGGGACCGTTACCGTAATTTCCGACTGCAGACCGATCGAGGTTACGACTTACCGTATCGACGGAGAGTATCTTGACGGGCGGCACCCGTCTGAGGTAACATTCACAGATAATATACATCTCGATCTATCTCGACGTGACTTTACGGTTAATGCTATGGCGTATTCACCGCGCGACGGACTTTGCGATCCGTTCGGCGGAATGAATGACCTTGCCCGTCGTCGTATCGCTTGTGTCGGTGATCCGCGCGAACGCTTTACGGAGGACGGTCTGCGCATCCTGCGCGCGCTTAGATTTGCGTCGGTGCTCGACTTTTCTATCGATGACGCCACATCTGCAGCGGTCCGTTCAATGTTTCCGCTCCTTCGGGGAATATCCCGCGAGAGGATAGCTGCCGAACTTCGTCGCCTCGTCTGCGGCGTAGGTGCGGCGCGCATTACTGCGAAGTATCCGGAGGTTATCGCCGAGTGCCTCGGTATTAATGAGAATGATGCCGTACGGCTGTCGGAAACCGTTAGCCGCCTTGAGGCAGATCCCGTAGTGCGCCTTGCGGCTGCGGCGATACTGTCTGGCTCCGACGATCCGAGGCTTGCCGCCCGACGCATTATGTCGAACCTTAAATCCTCATCCGCCGACAGACGTCGTGCTGAAACTCTCGCTGCTGAGGCAGCTGTAGAGCTGCCTCGCGACAGAGCGGGCATTTTGCGCCTTATGGGACGTCTCGATGCGTCGGAGCTTCCGGTTGTCGGTGAACTCAGACGTGCCGTGACAGCCGGGACATCTGACGGGGGAGAGGTTGACGCCTTTCTCTCGCTGAGTCAGAAGCTTGCGGCAGAAAATCCGTGCGTCAGAATAGACCGGCTTGCTGTCGGAGGGGATAGCGTTATGCGGATTACCGGGCGCGAGGGCAGGGAGGTCGGTGAAATACTCCGACGTTTGCTTGACGGCGTGATAGACGGGCGGCTGAAAAATGACCGTGAAACACTTGAGACGGCTCTTGCGACCGAATTTGTGCGAGAGCGGACTTTGCCCCCGAAGGAGAAGCTTGACTGATGGAAAGATATGATGTTATAGTGGCTGGAGCGGGTCATGCGGGTATCGAAGCCGCACTTGCTGCCGCCCGTGTCGGACTTAAGACGGCACTCTTTACGCTATCGCTCGATGCCGTAGGAAATATGCCCTGCAACCCGTCGATCGGCGGTACGGGAAAGGGGCATCTCGTTTTTGAAATAGATGCGCTCGGCGGAGAGATGGGATATGCGGCGGATCGTTCGACGCTTCAGTCGCGTATGCTCAACACCGGTAAGGGAGCTGCCGTGCGCTCAAAGCGCGTACAGGCAGACAGAAGCCGCTACCGCGAGATCATGAAGAGAACACTTGAAGCCGAACCGAACCTATGCCTCATACAGGGCGAGGTCACATCCGTAATAACCGAAGACGGCGGCGACGGACGGCTGCGCGCCGTAGGCGTTAAAGCCGCTCCGGGCGGTGAGTACGCGGCATCCGCCGTAGTTATCGCATCGGGAACGTACCTCGGCGGTGTCACGCATACGGGAGATATTGACCGTGCGAGCGGTCCGGACGGACTCTGTCCTGCGGGTGAGCTGTCGGCGAGCCTTCGCTCGATGGGACTGCGCATGATGCGCTTCAAGACCGGGACTCCGCCGCGCATCCACCGCAGATCGATAGACTTTGACCGACTTGAAGTGCAGCACGGCGACGAATATATCGTTCCGTTTTCTTATCGAACCGATGAGGCGGAGCTCAACAGAATAGATCAAATAGACTGCCACATAGTATATACGAACGGGGAAACGCACTCGATCATTCGGGATAATATCGGGAGATCTCCGCTCTATTCGGGCAAGATACACGGTGTCGGACCGCGCTACTGCCCGTCGATTGAGGACAAGGTTATGCGTTTTCCGGAAAAGGAACGTCATCAGCTCTTCGTCGAGCCGTGCGGCATGGGTACGGACGAAATATACCTGCAGGGCTTCTCGTCGTCACTTCCGGCAGATGTACAGTACCGTATGCTGAGGTCACTCTGCGGATTTGAGCGTGCGGAGATAATGCGCTTTGCATACGCTATTGAATATGACTGCACAGACCCGACGGAGCTATTGCCGACGCTTGAATTCAAGCGGGTGCGCGGGCTGTACGGCGCCGGGCAGTTCAACGGCACCTCGGGGTATGAAGAGGCAGCGGCACAGGGGCTCGTCGCGGGCATCAACGCTTCTCTCGCGGTGCTCGGTGAAGAACAGATGATTCTTCCGCGTCAGTCGTCGTACATCGGAACTCTGATAGATGACCTTGTGACGAAGGGGACGGCGGAACCGTACAGGATAATGACGAGCCGCAGCGAATTCAGGCTCCTGCTGCGTCAGGACAATGCGGAGCGAAGGCTGATAGATTACGGTGTGCGCGCAGGGCTTATCTCGCCGGAACGCGCAGCTGCCGTCCGTGAGCGTGAGGCTGATGTGAAGCGCGAGATAGGGCGTCTTGAGCATCTGAATTTCGGACCGCGCACCGTGAACAGCATCCTTGAGTCGCGCGGAACGACTCCGATATCATCGGGGATCAGCGCTGCCGATATGCTGCGCCGTCCGCAGATACGTCTTTCGGATATCGATATGCTCGACGAACACATAGGAGAGCTGCCGCGCCGCATGCGTGAAGAGATCGAAACCGAGGTCAAGTATGCAGGATACGTCAAGCGCCAACTCGATGAGGCAGCAAGGCAGGCGAAAAGCGAAGATCGGCGGCTGCCGTCGGATATAGATTACAAGAAGATTCGCGGATTACGGATCGAGGCAGCAGAGAAGCTCGAACGCGTGCGCCCGGCATCCATCGGGCAAGCATCGCGTATATCAGGTGTGAGCCCGGCAGATATATCGGTCCTTCTCATATGGCTCGGAATGAAAAAGTAACTCATAACCTCCGGCTAAGTCGGAGGTATGAATAAGCCCGGGGCATTTTATCTGACGGCATTTATGGATGCGCTGAATTATTCTTCACCTTTATCAAATGCTCTGCCGCCCGCGTGCGGGCAATTTGTCGTAATGACGGAGTTTTTTCGATCTTCGGGGCGGCTGTCGGGAGCATCAAACGGCAGGCTGTCAGCAGACCGCTTCGCACACTGGGTGGGCATCTGCGCACCGGTAGGATAGTCATTTGCGAATAAAAATAAGAAATGGGTCGGACACTCGTCCGACCCATTTTTGCGATATGCAATTCAGTGTAAAACCTCGGCGTTTATTTTTTTGCCGCAGCGACTATGTGCCAGCGTTCGGTAGCAGGCAGCACCTCGGAGAAGTCAAGCCCGCCGAAGATCCCGAAGACTTCGAAGCCTGCCGACTCAAGTGCTCCCGTCAGGTATTCACGGCTGTATGCACGTTCGCTCTGTACGCCGTTGCGGCGTACATACCTTCCGTCGGGGCACAGCTCAAATACGGACAGGTGAAAGTCGCACATTTCTCCGTCATCGGAGAGTCGGTTCTGCCAGACGCATACGGCACCGTCCTCCTCAAGGACGTAGTCGTTGTCGGCATAGATCTCACGGAACTTGTACGGTGTGTTTACGTCGAATATGAACAGCCCGTCGGGATCGAGATAGTTATGGACGAGTGCGAAGCAGCGCTCAACCTCTGATGGCTCGGTGAGGTGATTTATTCCGTCGAGACAGCATATGACCGCACCGACAGTGCCGTACAGCTCAAAGTCGCACATGTCCTCTTCGAGAAACAGTATTCCGTGCTGCCCCGCCTCGGCTGCACGCCCGTACGCTATGGCGAGCATATCAGGGGATACGTCGAGTGCCGTCACGTCGTAGCCGCGCCCGGCGAGCTCGATCGACATAGCTCCCGTTCCGCAGCCCATGTCGAGTACGAGGTTCGGCTTTACGGGGAGATACCGCCTGTAGCATTCCTCGATAAAGTCAGCCCATATGGCATAGTCAACATCGGCGTTCAGCCGATCGTACACACCGGCAAGTGCCGCATATCCGCCGTCCATAGTCCGTTCCTTTCCGCTCGGATAATATTACCCGAGAAATCTTAAAAGCATTGCCGAGACCTCGGCGCGTGTTGCGCTGCGGTCGGGTTCGATCGATAGCTGCCCTGAGCTGTCCGAGCTGCCGGCAATGATCCCGCGTGCAACTGCCCAGGAGACTGCCTCATACGCCCAGTCTTCAACATCATCAGCGTCCTTGAAGCCGTCGAGCTTTTGCCGATTCGTTACGTCGAGTATGCAAGCGTCGGCAAAGCGGTATATGAGCGTTGCAATTTCGGCGCGCGTGATCGATCGGTCAGGCTCAAATATGCCGGGCGCTGTGCCGTCAATAAGATCTGCAGTGTATGCCCACATAACGTCGTCGGTGTACCACTTTCCTGCCGGCACGTCGTTAAATCCGCCGTCGCGTGATACTTCGGGCACGGTGAGCGAATATTTGTCCGCGATGCGGCGGAGCACTGTCACGAGCATGGCACGCGTCATATCTCCGTCCGGTTCGACCGTATTCTTTGATACTCCGCGTATCAGACCGGTGTTCAGCATACGGTCAAGGTAGCTGTGCGACCAGTTTGTCGCCGGAGGCATATCGCGGAAGGCGAGTCCCGGGCAGGATGCCCCGAGCTCGCATATGACGCCGCCGCGAGACTCAGGTATGAGGCTCGACGTCGTTGCCTTGTCGCTCACCGTGAAGGCGTGGCGATCCACTATATAGTCGCCGCTCTCATTTACAGCGGTGATGGTGTAGTAATAGCTGCCGCGAGGGATCTTATTGAATACTATGAAACGGTCGATGACACCGATGTTTCCGACGAGCTCGCTCTGAGAGAGAGATTTGCCGGTCACGAGGTTGCCCGATGTGTCGTAGACTCCGACGGTCAGGCTTTTGAGGTTTGACGAGTAAGATACGACTGCACCGTACATCGTGAGCGGTTCACCGTACTTTATGTTGTCAGGAACATTGTAATAGTACCCGTAGATCCCCGGCGTGTTGGATACCGTGCCGCCGGCGAACTTCTGCCAGTAGTTGTTGAGCGTGTAATAGATGCGAAGACCGTAGGACGTCTTGGTGCAGCGCTCGAACTCCGATGCCCAGAGGATCGCCGCCTTTGCCGCGCCCTCAATGGTATTCGGGATGTTCTTCATTGTCTTGTATGCACCAGTCTCGGTGTTTTCAAGCTCCCATTTCAAATATCCGAGCTGTCCCAGCGGATCCTCTTTCTTATAGCCGTGATCCGAACACCACTTTTTAAGCCGTTCATACCGCGGTCCGTTCCACATCATGAGACCGAAGCTGTAGAGTCCGTTCGTGTCCATCGCTTCGACCGACGGATCGAAGGAGCACTCGATCATAATGTTACCCATGATGCCGGCTGCTGCTGCGGGGCAGAGTGACAGCTCGCTAGTGAGATAGTCGTATACTGTCTGCTGGACCGACTTCTCGGCAGCACTCACTATGGGGATGGAAACAAAGATCATGACGACCGCGATGATCGCTGAAATAAATCTGATTTTCATATATAACCTTGCCTTTCGGGTATGTGTACTGATGCTACATATATAATATCATAATTTTCGCTCTGTGTCCACAGCTCGTCGGCATAAATAGCACATCGAAGGATTGAAATTTTTGCATATATCCGGAGCGGATTTCTGAGAAGTATATTTCGGGGAGTGCTGCATAAGTCCGCGCCTTGCGGCATACAATATTACTACCGCCGGCACTGACCACGCCGGGGCGCCGAATGGTCAAGCATCCGCAGTGCCTCAATTGGTACTGCGGATGCTTGTAAAAACAGAGGCCGGCGTTGATTCAGCGGGAAATTATGCGGGAATTTTTTGAACGCGGTATAAATAACGCGATGGTTGTCGTAGGGGGCAAATTGTGCGGATTTGCATTTGAAAAATAATAAATTCTACATTTAGACAGATACATAATATTTCCGGAAATGATTTTTCAAGCGGTTTCAGAGGGGTTTTCAACAGCTTCGGATGTTGAAAATGTGGAAAAGTTCGCGTCGAGCCCTTGACGCAGGGGCTTTTTGTGCGACTTTTCAACTGCCATGTTGAAAAGTCATGTGGAAAACTGAGGTTGAGTCCCGTCAATGGGGCAGAACTCGTCAATTTTGTGCTATTTAGGTCAATATGATTTATTTTTCAAATATATTGGTTCATATAAGAAACGGTTTCGTGAATAGCGGACATTTTTCGCGGGAACAGGCTCAAATTGAAGCTTGGCATCATCATTTCGGTTTCAGAAATGTACGGAAAAATGTACATTCGGCTGTCGTGCAGCGGCGGCTGTATCCCGAAGCGGCGGTAAGCCGAGTCGGGGAGACTCGTGCGTGTTTCAAACATCTACGATGGTGGCATATGTTGCTTGGGTTTGGAAACTGTCCGCATAAGTATCCCTGCTCTGAAAATCGATACCGCGGTGTGAAGCGAAATGCGGCGCAGGCATTTCGCCTGCGCCGCAGCTGTATAGGTTTTCGTGGCGTAACGACTTACGCTTTTCCGCGTGAGGAGCACATATCGATCTTTTCGAGGCAGAGTGCGCGTACTGCGTCACGAGCCGGACCCATGAATTTCTTAGGATCGATGATCGATTTGTCTTCGAGCGCAGCACGGACGGCTGCGGTTGCGGCAGCGCGCAGCTCGGTTGCAAAGTTCACTTTTGCCATTCCGAGGGAGATCGCACGACGGACGCTTGCCTCCGGCACGCCTGATCCGCCGTGCAGCACGAGCGGAGCGTCAACTACGTCGCGAATGGCCGCGATACGGTCGAAATCGAGCTTGGGTTCGCCCTTGTAGAAGCCGTGTGCCGTGCCGATTGCGATGGCAAGTATATCGACTCCGGTGTATTCGGCAAAGCGGCGAGCCTCGTCAACATCAGTGTAGATGTCAGCGGATGAGATGTTGTCCTCCTTGCCTCCGACGCAGCCAAGCTCAGCCTCGACCGTGATTCCCATGGGGTGGGCAACGGATACGACTTCACGCGAGATGCGTGCATTGTCGTCAAACGGGAGCTTGGAGCCGTCGAACATGACCGACGTATACCCTGCATGGATCGCACGCATGACGTCGTCGAACGAAGTACAGTGATCGAGGTGGAGCGCTACGGGGACAGTTGCGTGATATGCAAGCTCAGAGACGATTGCGTGTGCCATGGTGGGCTTGAAATACTTGACTGTCGGCGAGGTGGTCTGGATCATAACGGGCGAGCGAGCCTCTTCGGCAGCTTCGATGATAGCCTGCGCCATTTCCATATTCTCTGCGTTGAATGCGGGGACTGCGTATCCGCCGGCTTTAGCCGCGCGGATCATGTCAATGC
>CAKSEM010000015.1 GCA_934446485.1 uncultured Eubacteriales bacterium
GTCCCACCCCGCTCGTTGTCCATGCGGCGGTAACTGACGGACCGCGCATGTTAGCTCTGCCGGGGATCGACTGATGTTTTGGGAATCCGTCAAATCCTTTGCATTTGACGGAAGTGTCAGCACAGATGCAAAAATCGTGCAAACATAATGATACACTGAATTCCCGCTTTTGTCAATACATTTTTCGATAAGATTCAACCGTTCACTTGGGTGGATCTCGCCGCGCGGGATTATTACACCGCTCTGCGGTTGTATGCGCTGTTTTTCTGTGATGAAGTTGCTCGGTTTTGTTCCCCACGTTTTATTCCGTGCA
The DNA here is from genome assembly GCA_934446485.1 of uncultured Eubacteriales bacterium. Classification (GTDB taxonomy): domain Bacteria; phylum Bacillota; class Clostridia; order Oscillospirales; family CAG-272; genus RUG11130. The sequence continues at coordinate 314 of CAKSEM010000015.1, forward strand.
GCTGTCGCAGACAAGCAACTGCATGGGAGAAAACTTGGAGATAAGGAAAACATCGCGGCTGCAAAAAAGAGAATACATGGATGAACAAAGGCAAACGGCAGAAACAACAAAACGGAAAAGCGAACGAAAGAGAACTTTAACCTTAATTCAGAAAGATGACGGAGACAGAGCCATATGGGAGAAAAACGAGAGACACGAAAAGCCCCCGCTTCTGCGAGAAAATAAACACAGTGAAAAAGGCTAATTTGAATAACAAAAACGGCGGCGGAGATAAGTGAGCGGAATAAGAGAAACACATCATAATTAAGCAAACCCGCACGTCAAAATATAGGAGACGAAAAACAAAAGCATTCCGCCGCCGAGCGGAAATTTCCCCGTTCCGCTTGTCTTTCGTTCCATAGTGTGGTACAATACAATATTGTAAGAAAACCGTTTTCATGGGATGTGATGATTTGATATATAATGTGCTCTCTTACCTTGAGCGCGGAGTCGAAAGGTATCCCGACCGCACGGCTCTTGCCGATTCCGACCGGCACTTTACATACAGTGAGGTATGGAAGACGGCAGCATCTGCGGGCAATGCACTCCGCAGAGCGCTCGGCCGCTGCGGAATGCCGGTCGCCGTTATGCTTGAGAGAAGCTCTTCTGATATTATGGCATTTTTGTCGGTGCTATTTGCCGGCAGCTTTTACGTCCCCGTTGACCCGACACTGCCGCTTGAGAGAATATCAAGCATCTTTCGCACGATGAAGCCCGCGGCTGTAATCAGCCCGGATACGGCTGCGGATGTCCCGTGCTCCGCCCCCGTGTTTACCGTACGGGAACTTGCGCAGTTCGACGCGCCGTCCGCCGACGCATGGCGCGGATGCAAGGATACCGATCCGCTGTACGTCATATTCACCTCGGGCTCGACGGGTGAGCCGAAGGGCGTTGCGGTGAGTCACAGATCGGTAATAGACATGGTTGAGGGATTCTGTGATACATTTGGCTTTGCTGACGGGGCCGTGTTCGGGAACCAAGCGCCGTTCGATTTCGATGTTTCGGTCAAAGATATCTATATCTCGCTTGCCGTCGGCGGAACGCTCGAGATACTTGAGCAGCGCCTGTTCTCGTTCCCGGGTCTCCTGATCGACCGCCTTGACGAGCGCCGTGTCGATACCGTAATCTGGGCGGTTCCTGCCATGAAGATAATTGCGTCGCTCAATGCTTTTCGCGACCGTGTTCCGCACCTCTCGCGAGTCATGTTTTCGGGTGAACTCATGCCGCCGAAGACGCTTGAATATTGGAAAGAGCACCTTCCGGACACTGCATTCGTAAACCTTTACGGTCCGACGGAGATCACCTGCAACTGCACATACTATGCGCTTTCGAACGGACGGGATACTGAATCCGAACTGCCGATCGGGCGCGCATTTCCAAACTGTGATGTGCGCCTGTTTGACGGCGACCGCATGATAACCGATGACGGAGAGGTCGGCGAAATATGCGTCTCCGGCAGTTGTCTGGCACTCGGATATTACAATCGTCCCGACGAAACGGCGCGAGCTTTCGTGCAGGATCCGACGGTTGCTGAGTATCCCGCAAGGATGTACCGCACCGGTGACCTTGCCTACCGTACCGACGGACTTTTGTACTTCTGCGGCCGCGCCGATTCTCAGATCAAGCACATGGGACACAGGATAGAGCTTTCCGAGATCGAGCTCCGCACCATGAGCACCTCCGGTGTCGAATGTGCAGCCTGCGTGTTTGATGAATCCGTGCCGAGAATCATTTTGTACTATGTCGGGGATGCCGAACCCGCATCGCTCCGCGCAGAGCTGCGCGGAAGTCTTCCGCGGTATATGCTGCCGGGCAAGATCCTGAAACGCACGACGCTGCCGAAAACGCGAACAGGTAAGGTTGACCGACGCGCACTGCTCGATGAATCGCACCGCGATTTGAAATAACTGTGATTTGATATGGGCATCTGCCCGGAAAGGTACTGACTATGGAAGAACTTTTGGAATTGCTTGAGGACTGCTGTCCCGACGTTGATTTTCGCACATCTGACCGTCTGATCGACGATTCACTGCTGGACTCTCTCGACATCGTGACTATCGTCGGGGAGCTTTCCGATCGTTACGGAATTGAGATCGGGATGGATGAGCTGAAGCCTGAAAACTTTAATTCTGCCGAAGCGATCCTCGGTATGGTTGAGCGCTTGCGCGAGGAGGAGTGATGCTCTTGAATATCACAGGAGCCTCATTTCTTGCATTTCTCGTCGCTGCAGTCGCCGTATACTACATTCTGCCGCGCCGTGCGAGGTGGCTTGCCCTCCTTGCGGCGAGCGCCGTGTTCTACCTTTCATATTCGGCAACGGCGGCGATGTACCTTGCCGCGACCGTTACGGCAACGTACCTGTTCTCACTGCCTCTCGGAGCGCTTGCATCCGTAAAGTCGGTCGCCGACACAAAGGAGGAGCGCGCTCGCCTGAAGCGCCGCAACCTTCGTGCCCGCCGCGCGATTCTTGCTGCCGCGCTCATCATTAATTTTTCGACGCTTGCGGTATTCAAGTATTCCGGATTTATCGCTTCGTGCGTAAACAACATCATCGGCACCGGTATTACTCCGCCGTCACTGCTGCTCCCGCTCGGAATATCCTTTTACATATTCCAGTCGTCCGGATACCTGATCGACGTGTATCGCGGCAAGTACCCGCCGCAGCGCAATATAGCAAAGTATGCCCTGTTCATCGCATACTTCCCGCAGATGGTGCAGGGTCCTATCAACCGATACGATGCCATGTCTGAGTCTCTCTTTGGCGGCAACGGATTTGACGCGGACAACATCCGACACGGAATACAGCGCATGATCTTCGGAATACTGAAGAAGGCACTCATAGCCGATGCCTTAGCTCCGGCGGTCGCTGCCGTGTATTCGAATTACAGCGCATATCCGGGCGTTGTTGTATTTCTTGCGGCGGCACTTTACTGTGTACAGCTGTACTGTGATTTCTCCGGCGGGATCGATCTGCTTTGCGGCGCGTCGGAGCTGTTCGGCGTGAAAATGGCGGAGAATTTCCGCCGACCGTACCTCTCGACGAGTCTCGACGAATTCTGGCGCAGATGGCACATATCGCTCGGTGAGTGGATGAAGGACTATCTTTTCTATCCTCTGACACTGTCGAAATGCTTCGGCAGGCTCGCAAAGCGCGCAAGGCGCCGCCTGCCGTCGGATATTGCAAAGCGCATAACGCCTTGTATTGCGACGGTTGCTGTATTTTTGGCGGTCGGTATATGGCAGGGACCCGGATGGGCAAACATAGCATACGGTCTGTGGAACGGATTTTGGATGTCGCTCGGATTTATGTGGATACCGATGCGCTCCAGACTTGAGCAACATGTACCGCTCCTCAAAAACCGCCCGCTCATGGCTGTGATCGGTGTCATAAGGACGGATATTCTTATAATATTCGGCAGATACTTTTCGAATTCACCGTCGCTGCGCGGGGCGCTCGGGATGCTGAAGAGGACCTTTACGGCACCCGGATTGCGCTCAGTGAGTGTTGAGCTGTTCCGGGGTCTCGGGCTGACGCCGCGCATCGCGCTGCAGGTTGCGGCCGCCTGTGCAGTGCTCCTTGTTATAAGCCTTGCAGGCGAGCGCGGACACGACCCTGTGAAGTGGCTGAACACCAGACGTGCACCGATACAGTTTGCCGTACTGTTTGTGTCGTTGGCGCTGGTCGTGTTCTGCGTATACGGGAACGGCGACTATACACCGATCGCATACGTTTATGAGAATGTTTGACGGAGGTGCGGCATGAACTCGAAAAAATGGATCATAATGTTCGTTTCAGCCCTCCTTGCCGTACTTGCGCTCTGGGCAGGCGTGAATATTGCCGTTGACCCGTTCGGTACATTCGGCGGCGGGCTTATGCGGTGGGATTCCTACAGTCAGACGCTCAATCCGAGGATCGGCAAGGCTGCATACATTTCAGAGCATACGGACGAATACGATTCATACGTGCTCGGATCGTCCTCTGCAGCGTCCTATTTGCCGGAGACACTGGAAAAGTATCTCGGCGGCAGCTTCTATAATATGTTCCATTACGGGGCGAATCTGACGTATGACCGCCTTCTTACGGAATATCTGCTCCGCATTGATAGCGATGTTCGGAATATCGTTCTCGTCGTCGGTATCAATGAAGCTACCGAGAAGGCGAGCGCGTCCGACACCGTCGATCTGACATATTACCCGTACTGCGGCGTGTCCGGAGAGTGGCCCGTCAGCTATTACTCCCGCTTTCTGTTTGCCGATCTCGGATATGCTGCCGAAAAGCTCACATCGCGTCGTCGCGACACCGTAATGCCGCAGACTTTCGATGTGTTTTTGCCCGAGAGCGGAACATATGATAAGCGCATGAGAAATGCTGAATCTATCGGGACACTGGATTCGTTTATCGAAGCTGTCGGCTCCGATTTTAACGTTGGCTCGAGAGGGGCGACTCTGAATAATATCGACGGAGCCGTAAGCGAGATCGGACGTATCAGTGAGCTGTGCGAGTCGTCCGGCGTTAATCTCACCGTGATACTCACCCCGGCGTACTGCAGTCAGCTTGAGAGCTATGCGGAAGCTGAGCTTGACACCCTTTACGGAGAGCTCGCCCGCGTGACGGATTACTGGAATTTTCAGATATCGTCCATATCATACGATCCGCGGTATTTTTACGACTCGACACATACACGCAATTCGACGGCGGACATGGTGCTTGCCGGCATCTTTGATGACCGTGAGGTGTACCGACCGGAGTATTTCGGCGTGCAGTGCAGCGCCGGTGACGTACCGACGGTTTCCGACATGATGTCGGCGGCGGAGTCGGAAAAGACGGCGGAGGCCGTGGTGCCGGTTCTGCTCTATCACAACATTGCCTCCGAGGGCGAGGGCAATGAGACGGATGTTGATGTCCTGACGTTTGCGCATCAGATGGAGCTGCTGAAGCAGAACGGGTATACCCCGGTGTCGACCGATGCGCTCCGAGACTTCGTTATGCGCGGAGCGACGCTCCCTGAGCGTCCGGTCGTCATTACGTTTGACGACGGATACATGAGCAATTACGAGCTTGCATACCCGATCCTGAAGGATTACGGATATCCGGCGACGATCTTCGTGATCGGCTGCTCGGTCGGACACGACCGATATTACAAGGATACCGAATATCTGCTGACACCGCATTTCGGAAAGGCTGAGATCGACGAAATGCTCTCATCGGGGCTCATATCTGTCCAGTCGCATACGTACGATATGCACCAGTGGCCGCCGTTTGAGAGCGGCGAACAGGTGAGAAATACGCTCATGCCGTTTGACGGTGAATCGGACGACGATTACGTGACGGCGCTCAGGGCAGATACTGAGCGGCAGGCGGAACTGTTCCGCTCTCTCGGAATACCGAAGAGCCGCACACTCGCTTTCCCCGGCGGAAAGCACGTTCAGCTAGCCGATGCGGTTCTGCTTGAAGCTGGCTACAGCATAACAATGACTACCGACTGGCGGCGTGTAAACACCCTGATATGCGGTGTTCCGCAGTCACTCATCGATATCGGCAGGATGACCGTTGCCGGTACGACGTCTGATGAAGACATATTAAATTACCTCGGAATGAGATGAGCTCACATAAGAAAGAGATGACCCCCGGTCAAACCGGAGGTCATCTCTTTCTTATGAAATACCGTATATCCGAACCTTCACGGCAGCCGCCTGTATCTGCGTTAAAACGGACACGGCATAGTGCCGTGTCCGTTTTCGGTAATAATATCAGTAGTACAGCGGGAGCTCCGCTTCGTAAAGGTGTGAGAGATCTGAGTGGCAGAGACATATCGGTGAGGTGCGCTCACCCGCCTCGTGCTCTCCGAAATCGAGAATCGTCACCCCTGTGGTATACAGTCCGAAGCACGAGCCGTAGAACGCAGGAGACATGCCGAGCAGGTATGCCGTGAGCGTGAGTCCCATGCAGTAGTGACAGAATACGGCGACCTTTTCGGTGTGTACACCCGTTGAGCGATACAGAAGTCCCTCACGTACATAGCCGTGCTCGGCGCAGAGTCTGTCGGCATTTGACATGACCTCGAGCCATCTGCGCTCACCGTCCGTAATATCACGGTATACAGGGTTCTTGTACCACTGCATATCAAACGGTGTGCGGTCGTTTCCGCGGGCGTCTTCAACGGCTGCGTCGAAGTACCACGAGCCGCCCTTGAATGTCAGGGCTTCGTGGTTCAGCTGTTCACTGAGCCACGGCTCGACCTGCGGCGTGATGCCGAGTCTTCTGCACGCAGGTGCCGCAGTCTCGCGGACTCTGCCCATCGGAGACACGTACGCGCAGTCGATCCCGCTGCGGTATAATCTTTTTCCGAGAGCCTCGGCCTGCGCACGCCCGAGCTCATTCAAAGAGTCGTGCTCGTAATCGGCGCTGCCGTGGCGCATTATGTACATTATCACGTTATATTTCTCCGTTCCGCCGCATCCGTAAGGTTACTGCAGTGTCGTTTCACGACAGTGCCCGGCTCAGACATTTCCTCTGCCGTCGTATACCATGGGGAGTGCAGCTTCATAAATATGTGACATTTCTGAGTGGCATATGCATTTGGGCGCAACGAGCGTGCCCTCATCCGCCTCGCCGAAGTCGAGCACGGTGTAGCCGGATAAAGTCATGTCAAAGTTTGCCCAAAAGACCGCGGGAGATATGCCGAGCAGGTATGATAACCATGCAAGTGATGTGCCCTGATGGCAGAACGCTGCAACGTGTGCGCGCGATTTTTCGGTGACGCGGTAGAGTCTGCCCTCGCGGCGGAGTCCGAACCGTGCCGTGAAGGTATCGGACGCGCGACCGATGTCTTCGTAGCGGCACCGTGCATCGACGGCGTTCCGATAGGGAGGTGCATCGTACCAACGGTCACCGTAGGCTATGTTTTCGGGAGATTTTGATTCTTCGCACGGGACGTAAAAGCACCAGCCGCCGCCGACGTGTGAAAATGCATCGTTCAGGTCTTCGCTCATCCATGGTTCAAGCTCCGCCTGAAGCCCGAGCCTGCGGCAGATCGGCTCTGCCGTCATTCTCGCCCGTCCGTTCGGAGAGGAGAACACGTGCGTGATGCCGCTCTTCTGCAAGCGCCGCCCGAGCGATTCCGCCTGTCGAATTCCGAGCTCGGTCAATGAGTCGTTCTCATAGTCGGGGTCACCGTGTCGGATCACATAAAGTATCATGAGACAGTCCTCCGTTGTATCAGCCGCCGAGATATGCGCGGCGGACGAGGTCGCTTGCCATGAGCTCCTTGCCGGTGCCTGAGAGGGCAACCGCGCCCGTCTCGAGCACGTATGCGCGGTCCGCAACGGACAGGGCCATACGCGCGTTCTGCTCAACGAGCAGTATCGTGACGCCGGACGATTTAAGCTCACGTATGATATCAAATATCTGCGAAACGAGGATAGGTGCAAGTCCCATTGAGGGTTCGTCCAGCATAAGCAGCTTCGGCTTCGACATGAGCGCTCTGCCCATGGCGAGCATCTGCTGTTCACCGCCCGAAAGTGTACCGGCGAACTGACGCCGCCGCTCCTTCAGGCGCGGAAAGCGCTCATACACGTCCGCAATGGAGCGGTCAACCTCTGATGACGGACGCGTGTATGCGCCGAGGTCGAGGTTCTCCTCGACCGTCATATCCGCAAATACACGTCTGCCCTCGGGAACCTGTGTCAGCCCGAGCGACACTATCTTGTGAGGCGGTACTCCGTGGAGTGAGCGCCCTTCGAATTCGATGTTGCCGGTGCGCGACTGGAGGAGACCCGACACGGTATTGAGCGTGGTGGATTTTCCGGCACCGTTAGCACCGATCAGCGTTACGATCTCGCCCTCATTAACCTCAAAGCTGATCCCTCTGACTGCGTGTATGCTGCCGTAGTATACGTTTATATCCTGAACCTTCAGCATTGCCATTTTGTATATCAGCTCCTTTCTCACTCGCCTTCGGACTGACCGAGATATGCCTCGATCACCGCGGGATTTGATCGGATCTCGTCAGGTGTGCCCTTGGCGATGATCCGTCCGAAATTCAGAACGGCGATCCCCTCGCACACACCCATGACAAGGTTCATGTCATGCTCGATGAGTATGATGGCGATACCGAATGTGTCACGGATCCGTCTGATCGTGTTCATGAGATCGGCGGTCTCCGACGGATTCATGCCGGCAGCCGGTTCGTCGAGCAGAAGAAGCGACGGATTCGTTGCAAGTGCACGGACGATCTCGAGCCTGCGCTGCGCACCGTAAGGCAGGCTTGAAGCCTTGAAGTCTGCCATGCACTCCATCTCGAATATCGAGAGAAGCTCGATGGCACGCTCATGTGCGACGCGTTCCTCGTGCCAGTATTTCGGCAGACGCAGCATGCCTCCGAGCATAGAATAGCTCATGGAGTTATGCATTGCGACCTTTACGTTCTCTTCGACCGTCAGGTCTCCGAACAGACGTATGTTCTGGAATGTGCGTGCGATGCCGGCGCGGCTTATCTGGACCGTCGTCATGTTGTGCGTATCGTGTCCGTCAAGGAGGAACGTTCCGCGCGTCGGCTGATAAACCTTAGTCAAAAGATTGAAGATCGTAGTCTTTCCTGCACCGTTCGGGCCGATAAGACCGGCGATCTCGGTTCTGCCGATGGTAATATTGAAATCATCGACTGCGCGAAGACCTCCGAAATCTATACCGAGGTGGCGCGCCTCAAGGATCGGGCTTTTATCGAGATCTCTCTCGGGAATGATAGCGTCGCTCGGGACGTTTACCATCTTACTCATCGGAGACACCTCCTTCCTCGGTCTTTGCCGGCTTGCGTTTGAATACGGACAGCACACGACCGACGCACTTTGAAATAAAGAGACGCACGGTGCGGTTGTTAGTTGCGATCATAACGAGTATCAGCACGATCGCGTACACGAGCATTCTGTAGTCGCGGAACTCGCGCAGCAGCTCGGGAAGTATCGTAAGCAGCGCTGCCGATATGACGGAGCCGCGCATATTGCCGATCCCTCCGAGCACGACGAACAGGAGTACAAGGATCGACGTGTTGTAGTTAAATTTAGCGGCACTTACCGTGGAGAAACCGAGTCCGTACAGGACACCGGCGCCGCCTGCAATTGCAGCGGAAGTGATGAATGCCATCATCTTGTATTTTGTGATCGGTACACCTACGGATTCGGCTGCGATGCGGTTGTCACGTATCGCCATGATCGCGCGCCCCGCACGGCTGTCAACGAGCGTGAATATTACAAGGAGCGTGAGTACGACGAGTACCGCGCCTGCGGTGAACGTGGAGAGTTTCTTAATGCCGACCGCGCCCATCGGACCGTTCACAATCACAACTCCGCCATCTGCAAGTCCGAGCGCCTCCGCGCTTTTAAGGCTGAAATGGAGGCCTGCGGAGTCGCGTCCGATATAGAGGCAATTTACGATGCTCTTTATGATCTCTCCGAAAGCGAGAGTCACGATCGCAAGGTAGTCTCCGCGCAGACGCAGAACAGGGAGACCTATGAGGAAGCCGAGCAGGGCTGCAACGACAGCTCCCGAGACTACGGCTATGATGAAGCGGAGTATGTCGGAGCCGATGGCTCCGGTGAGGCTCATTGAGACCGTGGCTCCGGTGAATGCGCCGATGCTCATAAACCCGGCGTGACCGAGACTGAGCTCGCCGAGAACGCCGACGGTGAGGTTCAGCGAGAGAGCCATCATTATATATGCGCATATCGGAATGAGCTGTCCTGAAAGGACGCTCGACACTATACCGAGGGCGTCGCCCGCCGTTATTAGCGCATACGCCGCGACGACTATCAGTATCGTCACGAGGTTTTTTCTTGTGATCTTCTTTATTTTCATGTCAGAATATGACCATGCCTTTCTCTTTGCATATGGCGCCGCTGTGCGGCTGAGCTGTCAGACCTTCTCGCGTACACGGCGTCCGAGAAGCCCTTCGGGCTTTACGAGCAGGACGACGATCAGCACGGCGAAAACTATGGCGTCGGAGAGCTTGGTCGAGATGTACGCTTTGCTGAATATCTCAATGATTCCGAGCAGGATCCCTCCGATCATAGCTCCCGGTATCGATCCGATTCCGCCGAACACTGCGGCGGTGAACGCTTTGATGCCGGGCATGGAGCCGGTGGTCGGTGAGAGTGTCGGATATGCCGAGCAGAGGAGCACGCCGGCAACGGCTGCGAGCGCCGATCCGATGGCAAACGTCACCGAGATGGTGAAGTTTACGTTGACACCCATGAGCTGTGCAGCTCCCTTATCCTCGGATACTGCGCGCATCGCCTTGCCCATCTTGGCCTTTGCCGTAAAGAGTGAGAGTGCTGCCATGATGACTATGCAGGCGGAGATCGTAATTATTGCCTCGGGCGATATTACGAGCTGCCCGCCGGCAAGGGAGATCGGGCTGAATGACGCTACGGAGGTGAAGATCCTCGGATTCGATCCCCATATAAGGAGCGCGGTATTCTGGAGCAGATAGCTGACGCCGATTGCCGTTATGAGCACGGCAAGCGAGGAAGCGTCGCGAAGCGGTTTGTATGCGAGGCGTTCGATTACGATGCCGAGCAGTGTGCACACGAGCATTGCAATTATTACCGACAGCACGGTCGGAAGTCCGAGATACGCGGTCGTGCAGAAGGAGACGTATGCTCCTATCATGATAACGTCGCCGTGCGCGAAGTTCAGCATTTTGGCTATGCCGTACACCATGGTGTAGCCGAGAGCTATGATGGCATATACGGAGCCGAGGCTGATGCCGTTTATCAGGTGGTTAAGTATGGTCATTATTTAGTATTACTTGTCAGACGGAGGCTTGGATTTGTGCCGCAGCACAGCTTCTCCGCCGTCATAGTGGGAGCTTCCACGTGAGGTGCTGATATGTGAAAGGGGGTGATGCACTGAGAAGTGACCACCCCCGAAAGCTACAGTTTATTCCACACAGGAGGATCAGTATCCGACGTATACGCCGTCCTTAATCACGACCGCCATCGGATCCTTGGATACCTCACCCTTGTCGTTCCACGTGAGGGGAGCGCCGGCTCCTGTAAGTCCCGTGACGCTGATCTCCGTCATTGCGGCGGTGAGCTTGTCACACATATCCGCAGCGGACATATCTGCCGTGACGCCGGATTTCTTTACAGCCTCGTATATAGCGTAAACTGCATCGTATCCGTCAGCTGCGAACTGGTTCGGTATTTCCCCGTGTGCGCTCTTATACTTGTCGACAAAACTCTTCGTGATTTCATCGGTTGAGTCTGCAGAGAAGGGGGTCAGAAGGATGACGCCCTCGGCAAGGCTCTTGTCAAAGCCGTTGAGCGAGAGGATTCCGTCCATACCGTCAACGCCGAAGAATACGGGCTCATAACCCGCGCTCTTAGCCTGATTGAGAATGAGCGCTGCCGGTTCATAATATATAGGAAGGAACACAAGATCCGCGCCGCTCTTCTTGGCATCGTTGATCTGTACGGAGAAGTCGGATGCGGTGTCGGTCGTAAATGTGGTTACGGAGACGATGTCGAGCCCCGACTGCTCTGCCTGAGCCTTGAATGCCTCATATATTCCGGTCGAGTACGTGTCGTCATTCTTGTAGATTATCGCGATCTTCTGAGCAAGTGCGTGTGAGGTTATATACTTAGCCGACGCGGCTCCCTGGTTCGGGTCGGTGAAGCACACCTGGAATACGTTGTCTCTGTTTGCGATGACCTCGGTTGAGGACGCGGAGGGCGTGATCTCAAAGATTCGGTCGCTGTTTGCCTCGGGAGCAACCGTGAGGCAGGGCTGAGTCGTGACCGTTCCGAGAAGGATCTGCATATTCCAACCCTTCAGGGTGTTGTATGCGTTGATCGACTTCTCAGCGTCGTTCTCGTCGTCCTGGAAGTTGAACTCGAACTGAACGTCGCCCTTGGCGTTGATCTCGTCAATTGCGATCTGCGCGCCGTTCTTGACGGCGTTTCCGTATGCTGCGGCACCGCCGGTCAGAGGACCGATTCCGCCGATCTTTATCTTACTGCCGTCCGTTTGGCTGTCCGTCTTGCCGCATCCGGCGAGGAGAACGGCACTGAGGAGCATCATTACTGCAAGCATAACCGAAAAGAACTTCTTCATTTTGATACCGTACCTTTCATTTTGCCGCGCACGGCTGCGCGGCACGAGTCGGAAAAAAGTGGATTTGGAGCCGCCGCGGCCCCATTCTTTCCGCTCGTTTATATATCTCCCGATTAATTTTTATACTGATCCTCGGGTACAGGTCAGCTGACGGGCACACCCGCCGCATCACTATTCCGCCAAGGTTATAAATTAACATTAGCTAAGAATAATAATACAATTATAATACATTATATTCAGAGTTTTGTCAAGCACTGTCGGCACATAAATTTCGTAATATTCCGATTTTTTTGATGCTTCGGCGTGCGCGGGGAGTGACTGACGGCAACATATGCCGTTCGGAGCTGTGACGCGGCGGTGATTTTCAAAAATATTTATAAAAAGTGATAAAAACCCTTGCAATTTCGGAAATGGTGTGATATACTCATATAGTATGATAGATGTATGAAAGAGAGTGGGCGATGCGGTCCACTCTCTTGTTTGTAAAAAAGAATATACATCTTGACGGAGGAACATATGAATCCTTACGGTAATAAAAATACGGCGGGACGCGTGTGGGAGCTTATTGAGCCTACGGTGGATTCGCTCGGCTACAGGCTGTGGAATGTCGAATACGTGAGAGAGGGTGCCGACATGTACCTCAGAGTGACGATCGACTCCGACGGCGGAATCACGATAGACGACTGCGAGAAGTTCACGCGCGCGATAGATCCGATCCTTGATGAGGCGGACCCGATTGAGGGATCGTACTACCTTGAGGTCTCCTCGCCCGGCGTGGAACGGGTGCTCGTGACCGATGAGCACTTTTCGCAGATGGCGGGGGCTGAGGTCGAGATCAAGCTGTACCGCCCCATAGACGGTGTTCGTACCGTGACGGGTGTGCTCGTCGGACGGGACGACGAATACATCACTCTCACGACGGACGGCGCGGAGCGGAAAATCGGTCGGCGCGATGCCGCAAAGGTAACGACGGTCTATGACTGGCGTTCGGATATGAAGGATAACAAATAAATGATATACGGCGGGAATCGGGCACGGAGCCGAGCCTCAGCCAACGGAAAGGAATGGTCACTGAAAGATGAGCGCAGAACTGTTCGAAGCACTCGAGCTTCTTGAAAAAACCAAAGGGATACCGGTCGATTATATGCTTGAAAAGGTAGAGGCGGCACTGGTGTCGGCATATAAAAAGGAAGAGGGGAGCACATCGGTGCGCGTTGCTGTAAATCGCGAAAAGCGCCAGCTGAAGCTGTACCATGTGCGCACGGTCGTTGAAGAGGTAACGGATCCGAAGAGTGAGATATCCCTTGAGGATGCGCAGCGCATATCAAAGCGTTACACGCTCGGCACAACCGTTGAGGATGAAGTCAAAACCAAGAATTTCGGCCGTATCAGCGCCCAGACCGCAAAGCAGGTGATAGTGCAGGGC
>CAKSEM010000016.1 GCA_934446485.1 uncultured Eubacteriales bacterium
GGAATGAGGTCTCTTTCTTTCACGAAAGAAAGAGAATACTAACCGTGATTCAGAAAGCTGTCGCAGATAAACCGCCGCACGTCAAAAAGAATCATTCGCAAAAAACAAACTAAAGAAAGGCACAACCATATGCACCTTCGCCTCCCGGACAATATCACCGTCTTCACTCGCATCGACCGCGGACACACATTCACAGGTGCCGCGGAGATCACATGTGAGGGCGCCACGCTTACCTTAACCGCAGAGAATGACTCACTCCTCCTTCGCCTTACCGCAGATAAAACCTCGCTTTTCCACGTCCGTCTCAGGTGGAACTTTGCCTCCGACGAGCTGCGGCACAACGTCCGCGTCTTTGGCGACACTTGGGAGAGAGCCTACGGAGACCTCGAATGGCGCGGTGTCATACCGCAGCGCTTCATGCCGTGGTATATGCTCGTGTCAGACGGCTCCGACAGCGACCCCGATCCGTCAGGCAGGCTGACCGAAGCGTTCGGCATCGATACTCAGCCCTCCGCCATCTGCGCGTGGCAGTACGACACACGCGGCGTCACACTTTGGGCTGATGTGCGCTGCGGCGGCGACGGCGTAATACTCGGCGGACGACAGCTCGATGTCTGCCGTATACGCTTCCGCGAATATCGCGACATCTCCGCATTCGCCGCGGGACGCGCCTTCTGCCGCGAGATGTGCCCGCATCCGCTCTTACCCGCGTCTCTGATATACGGCTCAAACAACTGGTACTACGCCGTCGGCAACAGTTCTCACGAACAGATCGTCGGTGACGCGCGCCTGATCTCACGCTTATCCGAAGGAATCACCCCGCGGCCGTACATGGTTATCGACGACGGCTGGCAGGCAAACCCCTGCGACGGTCCGTTCGATCGCGGCGGCAAATGCTTCCCCGACATGGCGCGACTTGCTGACGACATCAGCACCGCAGGAGCCATCCCCGGAATCTGGATCCGCCCGCTCGCAGACGGACATCATGTGCTCCCGACTCAGTGGCACCTCGGATGCCGTCCCGACGCGCTCGACCCGTCAGTGCCGGAGGTTTTGGACTACGTCCGCGAAACGGTCAGCCGCATACGCGACTGGGGCTACCGCCTCATAAAGCACGACTTCACCGTTTTCGATATGTTCGGCGCCTACGGATCGACTATGACGACTCACACGGCTGAAAACGGCTGGTCGTTTGCCGACCGCAGCCGTACCTCGGCTGAGATCGCACTTGCACTGTACCGCGCCATCCTATATGCAGCCGGAGATGCCGTGATCATCGCCTGCAACACACTCTCTCACTTCACAGCGGGGCTCGCGCACCTGATGCGCACGGGCTTCGACACGAGCGGAAGGCACTTCGAACGCACGCGCATATGCGGAGTCAATGCGCTCTCTCACCGCATGATCCAGAACGGCATATTTTATATGTGCGATGCCGATTGCTGCAGTCACACCGGCAGAATAGACTGGACAAAGAACCGCGAATGGCTGCGCGCACTGTCAGAGAGCGGAACACCGCTCTTTGTGTCCGTCAATCCCGGTGCCCTGAGCGACGACGAGGAGGAAGACATTCGGGCGGCGCTGCGCCTTGCCGCCGCAAAGCGCTCTCCCGACAGCATGGTACCGCTCGACTGGATGGACACCGTTTGCCCCGAGAGATATTCTGTGTGCGGCAGTGATCGCACATACGACTGGTTCGGAGAATTCGGCACGGAGCAGTTTATTCCGCCGGACAGGCCTGAATATATGTAATCCCGATTGGAGACAGCTATGATACACGATCGCGAAGAGGCGATACGTTCGATAGTATCGCGATATGCAGAACCGCCGTGCCCGCCGCCGACCGTGCGGCGGCGCGGGAAGCCGCGCGCAACCGTCGACAACTCGCAGCTGACAGACGCTGAGATCGACCTGCGCGACCGCTACTACATGAGCTGTGCGATTGAACTTGCACGTGAGGCTGAACGCCGCGGAGATGTGCCGGTCGGCGCACTGATAGTGCAAGGCGCGAGAATCGTTTCTGCGGACTTTAACGGACGTGAATCGGAGCACCAGGCCCTGTATCATGCCGAGTGCGCCGCAATTTACCGCGCCTGCCGTGAGCTTGGCGGATGGCGCCTGCCGGGGTGTGAGTTGTTCGTTACCCTTGAACCGTGCGTCATGTGCGCCGGTGCCGTCATGGCATCCCGCCTGCCGCGCGTCGTCATAGCCGCCGATGATCCGAAGGCGGGCGCATTCGGCGGCACCGTCGATATCGACGGAATTCCGACGAGCCACCACCCGCAGATCCGACGCGGCATCATGTCTGCCGAGGCATCGGAGCTGATTCGCACATTCTTTGAATCCCGACGCGACAACGCCGGCAGCATATAGCTTACCAAAAACGAAAGGTTCGACAGTTATGCCTGATGTAAAATGGACCGCGGCACAGCGACGTGCTATAGAGGAACGCGGAAACATACTTGTATCCGCCGCTGCCGGCTCAGGAAAAACGGCAACGCTCAGCGCGAGAATAATGCACCTTCTCACGTCCGCAGAGGAAGAAGCAACGCTCGGGCAGTTCCTTATCGTGACCTTCACGAATGCGGCTGCCGCAGAGCTACGCGCACGCATAGCGCGTGAGGTAGCTGAAGCCGGGCGGCGCGACCCCAAGCTCACTCGGCGCATAGGCGGCTCGGTAGAGACCGCCGATATCTGTACGATACACAGCTTCTGCCTGAAAATCATACGGGAAAATTTCAGCTTGCTGGGACTCCCGCCTGATGTCAGAATTGCAGATGAAGCCGAAGCCGAGGTGCTGTTATCCCGAGCGATGGAGGAGACGGTTGACGACCTGTTCGGCGGAAGTCTCACACCGAACGACCCTGCATCATGCGACGCTGCCGCGCTTGCCGACACGCTCGGCCGCACGAAGGACGCCGCAGGACTTGACGGCAATCTCAAATGGATATATGACCGTCTGCGCGCCATAGGCGAGGACACGTCATACCTCACATCCGAAGCAGAACGCCTTGAGACGGCATCCGCAAACGACTTCTTTGAATCGGTTTGGGGGGCGGAGCTGCGCCGCCGCACCGCGGAGGCAGCAGATCACGCACTCCGCGTCATATCCGAGCTGTCGCGCGAGATGGCAGAAACCGATGCCACGCGCGAAAAATACTGTCCCGCTGCCGAGGGACTTGAGGGATATCTGCGCCGCATCGTGCGGTGTGCCGAGTCGGGCACCTACTCCGCCATGCGTGAGGCGGTCATGTCATATGAACCGATTCCTCTCGGCAGACTCGCCGCAAAGGATCAAACGGAGGCTTCTCAACGGTTCAAATCGGAGCGCGACCGTGTAAAACGCGATATGGCGGCGCTTGCAAACCGATATTACGCCGCAACGGCGGAGGATGCGTCGGAATCACAGCGGTGCCTCGCTTCGGTGCTCCGCCGCGCCGCAGGTGTGATAGATGCCTTTGACCGGCGGTATACCGAACTGAAGCGAGAACGCAGTCTTCTCGACTTCTCCGACCTCGAGCTTCTCGCACTGCGCCTTCTTGAAGGAGCCGACGGCTCACCGAGCGCGGCGGCAACCGCCGTCGGAAGTAGATACAGATACATTTTTATAGACGAATATCAGGACACAAACAGCGTACAGGACCGCATCTTCCGCGCCGTCGGCGGTACATCCGAGCGGTTCTTCGTCGGAGACATAAAGCAGAGCATATACCGTTTCCGCGGCGCAGAGCCTGAAGTGTTCTCCGGTTACAGACGTGCATGGCCCGAAAACGCGGATGACTCGGACGCATCGCCGCACGGCGGCTATCCGTCGGGGCACAGCATCTTCATGAGTGAAAACTTCCGCTGCGCTGCACCTATCATAGATTTTGTCAACACCGTCTCCCGATATATGTTCCCGCACGGCGGGATACCGTTCGGTGAGGAGGACTGCCTCAGATACGGCGGCGTTACGGATGGCGACCGCCCCGTCGAGGTGTGCATACTTGAGCGTCCGCGCCGCCGTGCGGGCGAAGATGAGACGCCTGAGGACGGAGCGATGACCGAAGCTCAGTACACGGCACGGCGCATCCTTCGCATGGTGCGTGACGAAGGTGTGCTGCCGTCGGAGATCGCGATACTCCTCCGCTCGGCAAACACGCACGGAGACGAATATGAACGGGAGCTGTCACTCCTCGGAATACCCGTCCGCCGCGCAGGCGGATCGAGCTTTGCCGAATCTCCCGAGATCATCCTCCTTTTAGATCTGCTACGAGCCGTTGACAATCCGATGCACGATGTCCCGCTTGCAGGAGCAATGCTCTCGTCCGTTTTCGGCTTTACCCTCGACGACCTCGTTATACTGCGCCGCCGGCGTCCCGACCGTCCGCTCTTTGAATCGGTATCGGGGGCTGCCGAAGAGGACTCGGATGAACTGTCGGAACGGTGCCGCAGGATGACGGCCCGCATAGCCGCAGCAAGATGTGCCGAACGCGGCATGAGCGCGGACCGTTTTATTGAGTATATCTATGCCGAATACGGCATTTTCGATCTTCCCGAAGCAGCGCGCTCTCCGGAAGCGACGGGGCACCTAAATCTCATTCATGACATGGCACGCTCGTACGAATCAGGTACGTTCGGGGGACTGTCCGGATTTCTCATCTTTATAGATCAGAAGCTCGCAGCAGGCGGACTCAGTGCAGATTTTGCCGATGGCGAGAGCGGCGTCTCCGTCATGAGCATACACAAGTCAAAAGGACTTGAGTTCCGCGTATGCTTCCTCTGCGGCTGCGGTCAGACACGCAACCGCAGCGATGAGCGCGGGCGTCTTCTCTTTGACCGCAGCCTCGGATTTGCCATGCATCTGCCCGATCCGGGCGGACTGGTCATGTGCGGCAACCCCGTCCGCTCCGCCGTAGCATCGCACCTATCCGTCGCTGCCGCCGAAGAGGAAATGCGCGTACTGTACGTCGCCATGACGAGAGCGCGCGAGCGGCTGATAGTCACGGCTAAGTCGGAGCTGTCCGCCGATGCCGAGCTTTCACGGGCGCGCGATGAAGCGGACTTCACCGATCGTTACTCGACGATCTCCGCACCGCGCATGATAGATCTGATACTTCGCTCACTCGTCGGAGAATCCGGCGTGTACTATTCGGTGATAAATGTCCCCCCGGGCACCGCCGCTGAGGCAGAGCGTCTCGTCGCAGGCACTGACGCCGAACAGCATGGTGAGGTGCTGTCGGAGGACGGGCTGGCGAAGATCCGACGCGCTCTGGAGTTTGAGTATCCGCTTGCGTACCTTGCCGGCATACCGAAGAAACTGTCGGTATCGACCCTCTCTCCGAATGCTCTCGATGGCACGGCAAAAATTTCGGATGCCGAATCTGTTGCAGAAGAGACGGTCCGCAACAGAACGGGGTTCCACGATATACCGATCGATATGCCGGTGCCGCCTGACACCGACATATGCAGCGACGGCGAATTTGAGCTGCCGCGCTTTATGTCCGGCGCAAACGACGGTGCTGCCGCAGCGCGCGGCACCTCGACTCACGTTTTTCTGCAATTTGCCGATTTTAATTTGCTGCAGTCCGAGGGTGCCGAAAGTGAGCTCGCGCGCCTGCTCTCCCGCGGATTCATCACCCGTGACATGGCATCGCTCGTGAATCTCGGACAGATCGAGACGTTTGCGCACAGCCCGATCATGGACAGAATTCTGGATTCGCGAAAAGTGCTGCGCGAATTCCGCTTTAATGTTGCGCTGCCGGCCGAGCGATTTACCGAAAACGATGAACTGGCGCACCGCCTCGCCGAATCCGGCGAACGTCTGACGGTTCAGGGAGTATTCGACTGCGTTTTTGAGGATTCAGACGGCAGACTCGTCCTTCTCGATTATAAGACGGATGCGTTGAGCGCCGGTGAAAGGAGAGATCCGCGCGCGGGACGTGAGCGTCTGCGTCTCCGGCACAGCCGTCAGCTCGGCTACTACGCAGATGCAGTCGAGTGCCTCTTCGGGCGCAGGCCGGATGAGGTATACATATATTCGCTGACTCTCGGCGAGTGCATAGCGGTATAAAGCCATAGCATCAAATCAGCCTCGGCACGGCACTTATATGAACCTGCCCCGTTTGTCAGGTGATTATAAATATAAAGGGCTTGCTGCCTGCGCCACGCAGACAGCAAGCCCTTTCGCCAGCTTAAAATCTCACTTTGCTTTTTGGAACGCTTTATTAAAAGGAGCTTTCAAAAGCTGCACATCATTCCGCAGGCGTAAGTGAGCGGGCACGAGGGCATCTTGTTGAATTATAGTTTATATACTCTTCGAGAGTATCAAACCCGGTATTAAACCCTTCAAAGAGTCCCTGAAGATCAAACAGTTCCCCGGCAGTATATACCCTCTCCGGAGTCAGCACCAAATCATCTCCGACAATATCTGCCGCACCGTCCTCCATTGCAAATTCATCAAGCGAAACACAGAACTGTAACGGCAAAGCCGCAACCTGATCATACAAAAAGCCTTCCGTATCATATTTTTCCGGAGATTTTTTGTATCGGAGCTCTCCTGATTCGCCTGTATAGAATGTAATATAGTTATCACATATAGTTCTTCCGGTACTCTCCTTAACTTCAAAATCAACGATATGTGTCGTTACTTTTTTTACATTGTTCGGATAGAACAAATACGTATGCTCATGATCCGACATAAACACATATATATTGCCGGCAGAAAACAGTCTTAAGTGTTCATCTCCGAAATTCAGATATATCGGCGAATCGAACTCTGCACTCTGTCCGTATGCCGTCACCGATGTAATGTATGCAACCCTCTTCAGATCATTTCTTGTAGGATCCGCCGCTTCAAAACGGATCTCAGCCGTCATTCTTCCGAAGATAAATCTACTGCATTCCGGTTCGGTATCTTCCATTTCTAATTTTTTCAGAACATCAAAGAGTCTCTCGGTTCTTTTTGACTGCTCTGCCTGACCAATGTACGGCTCCACATCAAATAACACGCTGCCGTCGCGGGCGGCGAGCACGCCGTCACATATCTCATAATACTCGTTCTCCTCTGCGACCTCCACATTTTCAAGCGCCGTAAGGCTCACAAATGCCGCGCTGTCGATCTCCGAAACGTTCGCACCGAGACGCACGGTCTTTACCTCTCCCGTGTCGCACTGTGCGAATGCGTCGGCGCCGATCGCCGTCACCTCATCCGGAATATCGACCGCTTCACCACTCCCCCGATACGCAACGAGAAGTCCGTTTTCGATCTCAAACACCGACTCCGTCCCCGCCGTATTCGGCTTTGTTTCCTCCGAGGGCTTCGTTTCCGGCGCGTCGGTTACAATGGGAGATACCGGCTCGCTCCTATGCGATACCCCCCACCATACCACCGGCACCGCTGCCGCTATGACGAGACACGCCGCCGCTGCAACCGACAGGTTGCGCAGTCGGTTGATCCGCGCGGTGCGTCTTTCGCTTCCGTCCATCTCCCTCACATATTTCAGATCGACCGTATTCATCCGATCGAGTATATCCGTCCCCTTCATATTGAATATTTCCTTTCCTCAAGATACTTTCTCAGCTTGGCGCGTGTTCTGCTGAGCGACATATACACGGCAGATTCGCTCTTTTCCATCACCAACGCGATATCCATGGTTCCCTCAAGGCGCCAGTACCGCAGCAGAAATATTCTGCGCGCGTCATCGTTGAGAAGTGAGAGAAATTCATTTATGTTCCTCTCAAATGTCATCTCATCGATCAGCGCCTCCGATTCATCCACATCCGAAGCGATCTCATCAAGCTCACACGCTATTTCCGAATAAAGCCTCGTCGCGATGCCGCGGCGGCGGCGCGCATCTACCGATACGCAGCGTACTATGCGCATGAGAAAAGCCGGAAGGTAGCCCCTCGGCTCGTGCGGCGGAATCGAGTCCCACACCTTCATGTACGAGTCGTTCATCGCCTCGTCTACGTCGGATTCGTTCCCGAGTATACGATAGGACAGAGTGCGCATCCGTCCCCCGTGCTTATTGTCGGTCTCTGTGATCGCAGACTGATCACGCTTCAGATACAGGTCCACGATTATGTTGTCTTCCATAATTCAGCTCCCCCTGATTAAAGTGACGAAAAATTTCAAATAAATCTGCCTGCCGGCTGCAGCGCGGCGGCGTTTCCTGAAGTGCCCTTCATAAATACATATCGTACAGATCATCCATATTCTAACACAATTCCCCGAAAAAATCAATTTTTTTCGGGGAAGGAATCTTATATACAGTAAAATCTACACTCGACGACATAAATTAACCGTGGTTTGTTCATCCTTTATCGTAAATGCTCTCCGGATGGCGGCGAATCGAATCGCCGTAGCTCTCCCTGCCGACTCCGCCGAGCGTCACACATCGCCGGACGGCATCACTGCCGAACCTCCCGCGAAGCATATCCATGCAGGACTCGAGCGCCTCGCGACGGATGTCCGGCTCCGATTCCGGAAACATGGGCAGCTGCGGTGAGTCCTCTCTGCCGAGGCGCGACGCACGCACCGTCAGAGCACGCACCGCACCGCCGGGCTCACGGTAGCGGCGAAACAACTCCGCCGCGCTGCGAAAGAGAGTTTCCGAGGTTCGGGACGGTGCGGCAAGCGTACATTGGCGCTCGATCGAGGATAGATCGCCCGCGCGGATCCCGAGATGGACGCAGGACGCCTCCATGTCGAGCCGCCGAAGCCTCGCAGATATGTTTTCGCTGAGTGAATAGAGCACGGGACGCGCATCCGTTTCGGAGTAAATATCGCGCGGCAGCGTCACCCCACAGCTTACCGACTTCACCTCCGGCAGCTCGTCGCGCCTCTGCACCGGTTCGGATTCCAGCCCAAGTGCGCAGCGTTTCAGAGACACACCGTTCTTTCCGAGGATAAGGCGCAAAAAATCCGCGTCTGCCGCGGCAAGCTGCCCCACCGTCTCTATTCCGTAAAGACGGAGCCGCGCCTCCGTCTTTCCTCCGACGAACAGCAATTCACGAACGGGAAGATGCCACACCAGCGTCTCCATCTCACCCCGCGGGATCACCGTGGCCGCGTCGGGAAATCTCATTCCCGACGCGAGCTTCGCCATAGTCTTGTTGAAGCTGACTCCGACCGATACCGTCAGCCCCGTCTCGCGCTTCACACGCTCTCTGATGCAGTCAGCTATTCTGCGCCCCGCATCCTCCCACGGCAGCTCCTCTCCGCATATGAGCTTCACCGATCCGGTAACGTCGAGCCAGCACTCATCCGGACCGAATGATTCAACTCTGTCGGTGAAGGTCTCATATATCTGCCGCACGTCGGCGGACAGCTTTGCATAATATTCAAAATCCGGCGGAACGAAGAGTATCTCCGGACACTTTGCCCTCGCCTGCCATAACGGCTCTCCGGTCTTGACGCCCATCGCACGCGCCTCATAGCTCTTTGCGAGGACTATGCCGTGGCGCTTCTCTTCATCCCCCGCAACCGCGATCGGACGACGTCGGAGCGACGGCGAGCGCACTGCCTCGGCAGACGCATAGAAATTATTGAGATCGGAGTGAAGTATCAGTCGTTCCATTCTTATTCTCCGTATAAATGTTTCAAACAAATGTTCTGATTATAGGTATAGTATACTCCGTATTCCGTCGCTTGTCAACGGATTCGCGAACATTTGGTCTGTTTTTTTGAGGTTGACACGTGAGCAAAATTAGTATATACTAAGGTAACGATCGACTTTAAGATGGGTGAGACGATAACTATGAAGGAGAGATCCGTCAGAATCCTGCTGTGGGGAGCAACGGTGCTCTGCATGGCGGTAATATTCATGTTTTCGGCACAGAATGCTGAGGCGTCGTCGGACACCAGCGACGGCTTTATCTCGGGTGCACTGCGGTTCGTTATTCCGGGATACGGCGAGCTGTCCGACGGTGAGATATCCGAAACCGCATCGAGCCTTTCACACGCAGTGAGAAAGGCAGCACATTTCAGCGTATACTGCATCCTCGGAATACTCTCGTCGTGCGCCGTGGGCAGATACAGCACGGGGCGCGCCGTGCGCGCATCAATCACGCTCGGAATATGCATAGCCTACGCAATATCGGACGAGGTGCACCAATACTTCGTGCCCGGACGCGCCTGCCGACTGACCGATGTTCTGATAGACACCGCAGGCGCGGCGCTCGGCATCACCCTGACGCTTGCCGCCTCTGCTTTGCTTCGGCGCAGACGGCACAGCGCAGCGACAAAACAATACAGTTTATAAAATAATACACTGCCGCACGTCGGCGGAGGAATGGAGACATATATGTCCGACATAATCAAGGAAAATTTCAAAAACCCACCGTCCGAATACGGAAGTGCCCCCTTCTGGTCATGGAACGGCGAAATGGATGCCGATGAGGTCGCATTCCAGCTCCGCGACTTCAAGGAGCACGGCATGGGCGGCGCCTTTGCGCATCCTCGCCTCGGCATGGTGACCGAGTACCTCTCGGAGGAGTTCTTCAGGATCTGGCAGTGCGCACTCGACACCGTAAAGGGCGAGGATATGAAACTGTATATGTACGATGAGAACCCTTGGCCGTCAGGCTTTGCCGGAGGGCTGGTCGCAGATGCCGATCCGTCAACGATCGGCGCACTCGCAAAGTACCGTGTGACCCCCGCCGCCGCGCCCGAATTCTCGGGAGAGGTGCTCTTTGCGGCTGCCGCAGATACGTCGGACGGCGCATGGCGCCTCGGAGAGTTCCTGACCGACGTGCCGCGAGAGGAGTGGGGGCACCACACTGACGGCGATGTCATGGTGATATATTCCGTCATGCCGTTCTCCAGCGACTGGACGGGCGGACATCCGTATACCGATGTCACAAACCCGCGCACGACGGAGCTCTTTCTCAAAATAACCTACGAAGAGTACTACCGCCGCTTCGGCAAGGATTTCGGCACGGCAATACCCGCGGTATTTTCTGATGAAGCAAACATCCACAGCGAAGGGCTGAATACCGTTCCGTTCACACCGCACGTACAGAAGCGCTTCCGCGAGCTTTCGGGCTACGATCTTCTGCCGAACCTGCCTGCCGTATTTAGAAACGTTGAAGGGGTAGACCTCGACCGCCCCGCCGAAAAGGTACGTTACGACTACTACAACACGCTCCATGATCTGTGGATCACGAGCTTCGTTCAGCCGATCTCGAAATGGTGTGAGGAGCACGGCATCGCATGGACGGGACACGACGTTGAGCACCAGTGGCCGCAATCGCACGGCGGACGCATAGCGCCGTCCGAACAGACGACATATGAGTTCCGTCAGTGGCCCGGCATGGATCTGCTGCTGTGCGAACACCTCAGAGACACGCCGTCGAACTTTGACAAATTTGAAATGTACGAGATCCGTTCTGCGGCGAATCAGTTCGGCAAGGCGCGCACACTGTGCGAGGCGTACGGTGCCGGCGGATACCACTCAACGCTCGCCGACTATAAGCGGCTCGGCGACTTCCTCCTCGTCGGAGGGATAAACTTCATCGTTCAGCACCTTGCACTCTACTCATATGCCGGATACCGCAAGCGCGACTGCCCGCAGTCATTCGACTATCGCCAGCCGTGGTGGCACGAATACACGGAATTTGCACGCTACATAGGGCGCGCTTCCTTCATGCTCTCACAGGGACGGATGGAGCAGCGGATACTTCTTCTCAACACCTCGACCTCATCCTATGTGATCCCGGGCGAAGAACAGGACGGCACGATCGATCACGAGCTCGACGTGCACTGCGTCAGAAATCCCGATATGAGCGATTTCCTCACAGTCGTAAATCTGCTGACTGACAACCAGTGGGACTTCGATATCGGAGATGAATTCTCACTCGCGCGCCACGGCTCGATCCGTGACGGACGCCTCAAATTCGGAGAGCAGGAGTACGATATAGTTATAATATCGAAGAATATGCGCTGCATGAGGAGCGACACTGCAAAGCTCGTGCTTGAGCTTGCAGCGTCCGGCGGACACGTCGTTACCACCGACGGAGAGGGCAACAGCTTTGCTGAATATATCGACGGTGAAACGGGCCGCCGCGAAACGTCCGAGATAAGAAGAGCGGTCGAGCGCGTGTGCGGTGCCGATGCGATCGACGGATACATCGCACATCACATAGCCCGCCGCATCACCGGAAGCGCCCCCTTCCCGACCGGCGTACAGCACATGCGCCGACTCCTGCCGGACGGCAGAGTCTGCTACTTCTTCGTAAACCACAGCATGGGCACGTTTGAGTCCGAGCTGACGCTCGACGGCGAATGTGCAGCCGAATGGGATCTCTTCACGGGCGAGACCCGCGGCATCCCATGCCGCAGAGATAACGGCAAGATCAGCTTTATGCTCCGCCTTGAGCGGTGCGGTGCTGCGATGATAGTCACGGGAGACGACTCACCCGTGCGCGAACCTCTTCCGCATGCCGACGAAGAGGTGCCGCTCGAACCGCTGTCGGTATCGCGCGAGTCCGAAAATACTATGACGCTCGATCATATTTCGCTTGAGCTTGACGGGGAGCGCCATGCGCCCGTATACTTCCTCGAAGCGTGCGACCGACTCTTTGCCGCGCGCGGCTTCGGCGCCGACCCGTGGCGCAGCGCCATCCAGCGCCGCAGCGACTGGATGGATAAGAACTCCGAGTACGGCGACGGATCGGGCTTCGCGGCTCACTACACGTTTACAGTTGCCGAGGGCGCTCTGCCCGACCGCCTCGTTGCCGCAGTCGAACGACCGAATCTTGTTCGGGTATCCGTAAACGGACATGAAGCGAAATCCTTCGGCCGCGATATACTTGACCGCGACATGGGTGCGTACGATATATCGGCATATGTGCGCGAGGGTGAGAATACGCTGACGGTCGCAGCCGACAGGTTTAATGTTCTCGATGAGCTTGAAGCGGTGATACTGCGCGGAGACTTTGCAGTAAAACGCCGCGCAGACCGTTTCGTGATCGACCGCCCGACAGAGCTTGGGCTCGGATCATGGGACGACATGGGCCTCGTGTTCTACCCGTATGCCGTAAACTACAGATACCGCGCGCAGCTTGATGCCGCTCCGGCAAGTGCCGTAATTTCGCTCGGCGAGCACGGCGCTACCGCCGTGTCCGTCACAGTAAACGGAGAGTATGCAGGCGTTATCGGCAGGAACGGCGGGAGTTCGCTCGAGATCTGCACTCACCTGCGTGCAGGCGAGAATACGATAACAGTCCGCGTTTGCGGCAGTATGAGAAACCAACTCGGACCGCACCTCGGATATCAGGAAGAGATACCGTACGACTGGAGCTTCTACACGCCGGGATACGCTGCCGTACCGAGCGATTATGCTTTCAGCCGTTATGGGCTTGATGCCGCACCGACCCTCAAGATTGCACGGTAAGATATAATATGGCAAGATCCGCAGAGATGATCCCTGCGGGTCTTTTTTACGCTGCATCGTGCTAACGGGAACGTGCAGCCATTCGTTAAAGGACTAAGTCCATGCCACCGACCGAACCATGACTTGCCACACTCTCGTCAACCTGTTTTTCGCTCGGAATCCCAAAGCCGCTATGAATCTTCCCTCACTTACATAATACGCTCCTCCGTCCGCAACGGCATCAGCCGTCCTTATTTTGCGCATGGTCGTGCGTATGCGAATCGGCTGTGTTACCCGTTCTTGTCGGAGCCACTCGGTGTTTTAAGCTGGAATTTTGCACGACCTCTGTCCGGGGGAATCCTCCGGGAATCTATCGTCATGCCACCGACCGAACCATGACTTGCCACACTCTCGTCAACCTGTTTTTCGCTCGGAATCCCAAAGCCGCTATGAA
>CAKSEM010000017.1 GCA_934446485.1 uncultured Eubacteriales bacterium
ATCAAAGGTTCAGATTTACAATGTCAAAATACTACAGCGAATCGATCGAGACCGCGTCGCGCGACGAGATGTCGCACCTCCAGTCGGTCAACCTCATCCGAACGGTCAAGCGCGTTTATGAACGTGTCCCGCTCTACCGCAGCCGCATGGATGAAGCGGGTATACGCCCCGAGGACATACACGGGATCGAGGATCTAAGGCTCCTCCCGTTCACGAACAAACAGGATCTGCGCGACACATACCCGTATGGACTCTTTGCAGCGGATCGCGAAGAGCTCGTCAGAATTCACGCGTCCTCCGGCACGACCGGAAAGCAGACCGTCGTCGGCTACACCCAAAACGACATCGATATGTGGAACGAATGTATCTGCCGCGCACTCTGCGCTGCAGGGGTCGAGCGCGGAGACTTCGTGCACATCTCCTACGGCTACGGTCTCTTCACCGGCGGGCTCGGCGTTCACGAGGGTGCTACAAAGTACGGCGCGACCGTCATACCGGTCTCAACCGGCAACACCGCACGGCAGGTGCAGATCATAAATGACTACGGCTCAAATGTGCTCTGCTGCACACCGTCCTACGCTCTTTACATAGCGGACACCCTGCGCGACGCAGGCTTCGCACCAAACGAAAATCCGCTCCGCATCGGTATATTCGGTGCCGAACCGTGGACGGAGGAGATGCGGCGTGAGATCGAAGCGAGGCTCGGCATCAAGGCGTACGATATATACGGACTCTCCGAAATATCGGGCCCCGGCGTTGCCTTCGACTGCGAATACCAGTGCGGACTGCATGTGAACGAAGACAACTTCATAATCGAGGTAATCGACCCCGACACGGGTGAGGTGCTCCCCGACGGTGAGATGGGCGAGATCGTATTCACATGCGTAACTAAAGAGGCTCTGCCTCTCATCCGTTACCGCACTCACGACATCTCATTGATAACTCATGAAAAGTGCGCCTGTGGCAGAACGCTCGTCCGCATGATGAAGCCGTGCGGCAGGAGCGACGATATGCTCATCATACGCGGCGTCAATGTGTTCCCGTCACAGATCGAATCGGTGCTCCTCAGCATGGGCACGGTCGATCCCGTATACCTGATAATAGTTGATCGCCAGAACAACCTCGACACGGTAGAGATCCGCGTGGAGGTATCGCCCGCGATGCTCGGCGATTCAGTGCGCTCGTTCGAGCGGTACGAATCCGAGCTGCGGGAGCACATCGCCTCAACGCTCGGCATCAGCGCACGCGTGACGCTCGTCGAACCCGGCTCTATCGAACGGAGCTCCGGCAAGGCGCGCCGCGTCATCGACCGCAGACTCTGATTCCCCACAATATATAAATAGGAAGGGTTATGCCACATGACAGTAAATCAAATCTCCATATTTATTGAAAATCGCAGCGGGCGGATCGCCGAGATACTTTCACTGCTTGAACGTGAGAATATTGCAATTGACGCACTTTCGCTCGCCGACACCGCCTCATTCGGCATACTGCGGATAATTGCACACGATCACGGTTTCGCTATGGCGCGGCTGCGGGAAATCGGCATTGCGGCATCAGAGAACCGCATCATATCAGTCACTCCGACCGCCGATATGCCCCTTTCTCAGATACTCACCGTCCTTGCGGATGCAGGGCTGTTCGTCGAGTATATGTACACCGTAAACGGGGAGAACGGCAGCGTTGCAATATCCGTCGGAGATGTCGACGCCGCTGAAACGGCACTCCGCGAGGCAGCTCACTGAATCGCCCATGACAGATCTTCTATCGCTCCAAAAAATGTTCCTCTCTTCACACATCAGAGAGGGCGACTCCGTCGCAGACTTCACCATGGGGAACGGTCACGACACCGTGTTCCTCTCTCGCGCAGTCGGTGCTTCCGGTTCGGTCACGGCGTTCGATATTCAGCCGGCGGCGCTCGAATCAACGGCAGATAATCTTCGCCGCTCGGGCTGCCCCGCAAACTGGCGTCTGATCTGCGCATCGCACGACCGCGCGCCTGAATATATAAGGCACCCGCTCCGTGCAGGTGTGTTCAACCTCGGATATCTTCCGGGCTCCGGGAACAAGAGACTGACAACAAAGAGAAGCACGACGCTTCCGGCGGTCAGAAATGCTCTCGCAATGCTGGGAGAGGACTCGATCCTGCTCGTCGCAGTCTACCCGGGGCATCCGGAGGGCGCACGCGAGGGTCAGGAACTGTCGGAATACTTTGCCTCGCTCTCAAGATTCAAGTACTCTGTAACCCAGATACGTATAATTAATTCTCCGGAGAGCCCGTTCTTCATGGTAGCAGAAACTCCGGCACAGCGGTGACCTGCGAACAGGCACAAGCAAGCTAATTCCGTCGAAGGGAGATCCATGTATGCAGCAGAACAACCGTCGGCGCGTACCGGATCAAGGTGCGCCGTCATCGACACGACGCGCTCCGCAGGCACGGCAGGATCGGCAACGCGTCACAGGGCACCCGACGACAGTATCGGAGGGGCAAAGATACTCCGCAAAACGCCCGGTCGCGTATGGTACGCAGTCTGCACAGCGATACGGTGGGCAGCACCCCTCAAATAGGCGACCATCACCCGCGGAAACCGTTTCGAACCGAAACGGAACGGAACGGCGGTATGTCTCTGATCGCACGGCTGGGCCACGCAGGCAGCAGTATGAACAGCAGCGCGAGACGCGGCAGCCGTTTGCGCAACCTCGGCAGAACCCACGCCGCCCCGATCCACGCAGGCAGCAGTATGAACAACAGCGCGAGACGCGGCAGCCGTTTGCGCAACCTCGGCAGAACCCACGCCGCCCCGATCCACGCAGGCAGCAGTATGAACAACAGCGGCGCGAGGCGCGAGATGCCAGACGCAAACTTGAGGAACAGCTCAAAAAGGAGAAAATCATGAAACGACGCAAACAGAGAAAAATCTTCCTCGGGCGGACGGCGGTCTGCCTTATTGTATTTGCCGTCCTGCTTGCCGTGTGCGGCACCGTTCTCGCATACCGCTTTCTACGCTCTCCCGACCGTGCGTCGGGAAAGATAACATACACCTGCGGCGGAGCCGTTGTGCGCACAGCAGATGCCGATACCGCAATCAGAGGCGGCAAGCTGTACGTCTGCTTCAACGACGTTGCGGACTACCTGTCACTCGCCGTAACCGGCGGACACGACAGCATGAAGTTTGTGAAAACCACCGGTGCAGATACCGGAAGCGAGGGCAGCGGAAACGAAGAATACGTAACATTTATGGCTGACAGCCGAACGGTTGAGATCAACTCTCAGACCGCAACTCTGCCGGAGGCAACATTCTTCTGGGGCGAATCCGTCTGGGTCACATCGGATTTCATAACAGAATACGTAAGCGGACTTACCGTCACAAGGAAAGGCGACACCGTCGCGATCTCACGCATTAAAGACGAATCGGCATCCGACGGAAAAAATATCGTATACACAGATGTAGCTTTCCGCTTGAAAGCCGCCTATCCTATCACGCTCCCGGAGACCGAACCTGTCTCTGCCGACCCGATCGACGTTGAGTTTTCAACCGATCTCTCGGCATATGAGGAGTATATGAACCCCGAAAACTCCGACGAATACCTGACTCTCGTCAATTCGGAAAATCTGCTTGCTGCCGATTACATCCCGCCCGATTTAACTCAGATCATAAACACACGCCAGGACGGGCGCGAGGCACAGCAGATGCGCCTCGCAGCCGAAAAGTCGCTGGAAGCACTCTTTATTGAAATGAAGGCGGCAGGATACAGCGACGTGTCCGTCACGAGCGGATACCGCTCATATGACTATCAGCAGACGCTGTTTGCCACGTATACTCAGAATGAAATGTCACGCGACCCAAGCCTCACACAGGAGGCTGCCGAAGCGATAGTGGTCACATATTCTTCGCGCCCCGGTACAAGTGAGCATCAGAGCGGACTCTGCGTAGATATGCATAATCTACCGAGTGCCTCGACCGAATTCAAGGACGAACCGGCATACAAATGGCTGTGCGAAAACGCGTGGAAGTTCGGTTTCATTCTGCGCTATCCTGAAGCAAAGACGGATATAACCAAAATTTCGTACGAGCCGTGGCACTGGCGCTTCGTCGGGCGCACAAATGCCCACAAGATATGGGAGGACTCGATGTGTCTCGAAGAGTTCGTCGCCGCGAATGCACAGAATTGACTTTTGGGATCCCGACTGCAGTTAAGCTGCAGTCGGGATGTTTTTTGTTTGACCGGCTGCCGCATGAAAGAAAGCGACGGGGACAAAGAAAACATCATGGCTGCAACAAAAAAGACCCTCTGACGGAAACACAAACAAAAGAACCGGGCATGGAAAAAATCAAACGCAAAGAAATGAATAAAAAGAAGGAGCCCCCGCGGCGATGCCGCCGGGGCTCCGAAATACACCTGCAAAACTTATCCCTTCAATATTACGTCAATCAGCGGGGATACATACTCCGCATATATTTTTCCTATGTACGCCGCGCCGCCGGCGTTCGGGTGCACACCGTCTCCCGAAAAATCGGACACCTCACGACCGACGAGTGCAGATGCAAGCAGTCCGTCTGTCGGTACGAACACATCCGCAAACTTACGCGCAAGCTTGCGCACAATGACGATCTTGCGGTCGAGATCCGCACGCATTCCGGCAAGATCCGGAACCGGCAGCAGATACGGCTCCATGATCACTATTTTCGCACTCGTCCGTTCGCGGACCGCGGCAAGGACCGCGCGGTATCGCTCCTCAAAGATATCCTCGGGGATCCAGTCACCCGCCTCCGCGTGGTGCCATGTGTCGTTTATGCCTATCATAATCGACACTATGTCCGGCTGAATATCGATAAAGTCGCTCTCCAGTCTCTCAACAAGGTGCTTCGTCTGATTACCGCTGATCCCAAGATCGATAAACTCAAAATCAACCTCGGGATGCGCCGCTATGAGCGCAGCTGCGGCATACTTAGGATAGCCTCCCCCGAGATCGTGAGGATCGTCGTAATTTCTGCCTGCATCGGTTATGCTGTCGCCTTGAAACAGTATTTTCATAAGTATCTCCGTTCCGCCGCCTGTGCGGCATGCAATTTTTATATATTTTCTATGTGTTAATCGAATGCTGCAGCCCGCGTGAAACCTGCTTTTCGTTCGTACAGCCGAGCTGCCGACACGCACAGCGCGTTCCACACTATAATTATACCGCATACGGCAAACTTGTCAACCGCCTCACATCAGAACTCCTCACGGTACCGCATGATGATCGTCGCGACCTGTGCTCGGCTCGCGCATCTGCGCGGCAGCAGCCTTCCGTCAGCGCCGCCGATCAGCCCCACAGCACACGCCCAACCCATCGCATCCTCTGCGTAACCGTGCGTGTCGGCAGCATCCGGAAACTCGAGCGGCACACGATCAGACACATCCGCTCCGCACGACGCGGCATAGCGAAACATGATAGTCGCCAACTGCTCGCGCGTTATGTCTCCGTCCGGATCGAATTCCGTCGCGCTCTTGCCGTTCACAATGCCGTTTTCATACGCCCACGCAACCGCGTCGCGGTACCAGCCCTGCTTCAGATCGGCAAACGGCGCAGCACCTGAGACTGCAGGCGAGGAATTCATTCTCCAGAGCACCGTCACGAGCATCGCGCGGCTCATTGACCTGTCAGGCTCAAATGTGGTCGGTGACATGCCGTTCATCAGAGAATTGCGGTAGACATACTCCGCCGCATCGCGATACCACGCCCCATCCGACACATCACCGAACGGCATCCGCTGCGGCTCAGCTGTCACAGCAATCACACCATCGCCGTCCGGCGTCATATCCGAAAGCTCCACCGAATGGACGCCGACATATGCGCGGGCGAAGTTCATCTCTAATTCTCCGTCCGACTCCGCACGCACGGTGCCTCCGGCGACACTGTACCCGACCGACACCGCACCTTCACCCACTGCGCTCAGTGATATAAGATTCGTTTCGTTCTCCCCGACCGCCTCGTCTGTAGAGATATACGTCACAAAGCCGTACCTGCCGCTCCCCGACACGGTGATTTCGCCGTTCATGTCTATCTCGGCGCGCTCCGCTCCGTCGCAGGAAACCGACCTAAAGCTGCTGTCGGCAGTAAACGCGACTTCGCCCGTGCCGTCCGCAAACTCAACCGTATAGCTATCGGACAACGGCACTTTCAGGATCCATTCCCCGCCGTTCTCATCAACCGTTCCGCTGTATTCGTACACCTGCATGGTGCCGGAGAATTCGCCGTAACGGTATATGAGCGTCTCGCCTGCACCGTTCGTCACGGTGTAGTCTGCATCTGCATCAAGTGTGAATCTGCAGTATGCACCGCCGCCCGACAGCGACATCGGTGATGCATATGCCGCAGTGTCGCCGTATGGCTTTCCGTAATATATCTCTCCCGGCGAGTACACACCCATGCGCGCAATCTTTTCACTTCCAGATCCGTCCGAATCCCGTGAGAGCCTGAAATTCTCAAAGTCGCGATCCACCGTGAGATATCTGTATCCTCTGAGATTCTCGTCGTACATACGCACGACATATTCATCCCCGTTTACCTCATAGTCGAGCGCAACTATCGCGTGACCGTAATTCGCTCTTGCAAAGCAGAACACGGCACATTCTCCGCCGTCAAGGATCTCTATCAGCCGCTTCAGAGCCGTCGAATACCCGCGCGCACCGTACATCGGAAGATCCTTTATGTACTGCGTAAGGTAATAGTAGTTGATGCTGCTGAGAAGCCGCATATTGTCCGCAGGGCGAGGCATTGAACCGTACGACTTGCCGCTGCGTGAGATATCGGATACGCTGAGCGTCCCCTCGTACACAAGGGCAGCGGTCGTCGCGATCCCGTAGCACGAGCCGCCCCACTCCGAGTTTTTCTTCTTTTTGATGCTGTCCTTTTCGGCTGCAGAAAGACCCTCGGTAAGTTTTTCGAAGGCACGCTCCGACATAGCATAGTCGTGAATACCGTAGAAGCCGGACTCCTCATTTCTGTTGCTGTGCGTAAAGCTGTTGCCGTCGGAGACCGCGTCAAAGCTCCTCAGGAACGTAAGCTCGCCGTCGGCGATCCCGCCGAATCTCACACTGCCGTCGTCCGCAGATCGGATAAAATCGGGGCTGACTGTAAGTCGGCACCGCTTGCCCGACAGGCCGCGCAGCGCGCCTGGCACCGTCAGAGTATCGCCGGAAATAAAGCCGCCGTCCGTCACGGCATAAGAGTCGTAGTACCTTCCGACATTCTCTTCGGTGATGATACGTATTGCCTGCCCCGAGTTCACGTCGGGATTCACCGCGATATTGCGGTCAAAGTGCAGGATGAGATCGTCGCCCGCAGCCACGGCGCCGTCGCTCACAGATGAGCTGACAAGGCGGAGCGGAGACGGAAATTCGACTCCGAAGTGGATCTCGGCGTTATATATAAGCTGCTCATTTCCCTTCGCTATGTTTATTTTTTCCCAGTCCTCAGCCGTGCCTGCGTAATAAACATCGGTAAGAGCGGTTCCGGCAAATGCATACGGAGCTATCTCGGTCGTACTGATCGGTATGCTGACCGACACAAGATCTTTGCAGTTCATGAAGGCAAATTTTCCGATCGCTCCGACACCCTCGGGAATGTTAAGCCTCACAAGTCCGTTGCGGCAGTAAAAAGAATACTCACCGACAGCCGAAACGGTACCGTCCTCCGGAATCACACTCGATCTGCATCCGTTGATCAACGTGCCGTTCGTTCTGTCGATCAGGCAGTTCCCGCCGCTGACGTAGCGCGGATTATTCGCGTCCACCTCGATCCGACCGAGCTTGCCGCATTCCCGGAATATATCTCCGCCTATTTCGGTCACACTGCTCGGTATGTATATCTCCTCAAGCTCGGCGCAGCCCCCGAAAGCATCCGCACCAATCTTTTTGAGCCCGTCCGCTATCTGTACCCGTTCAAGCAGCACGCACTCGCCGAATACCCCGTCACCTATCTCATTAACTCCCGCAGGGATCGTGATTTCGGTCAGAGACATACAGCCGTAAAACGCCATATCGTCTATTATGTAAACACTGCCCGGTATGTCGACCTTCTTCAGCTGCTCACATTCAAAGAAAGCTGTCGGGCGGATCCATTCTACACTGTCCGGTATAATGATCTCTTCGACACTATGCCAATATTCCAAATAAGGTTCGCCGTCTACCTCCGTGACCGGTTTGCCGTCCGCCTCGCTCGGAATCCTGACCGTCTTCTCCTTTCCCCGGTAACCGAATATTCTGCAGTGATCGTCAAAAATATCAACGTAAAAGTCATCACGCACCTCTGCAGAGGCTCCGATAGGCATGACGCACAGCAGCATGACCGCTGCCAGAATCACCGCCTGCACTCTCACGCTCAGTTTCATAACTCTCTCCGTTCTGCCGCTGTGCGGCGAAGATAAAATTTTTGCTGTGCTTTCAGATGGAGGGGCATGCGCATGATTTAAAGAAAGCCGTGCGCAAAAAAGCTGCTCCTTATCATAAGCCGTGCACACCATTCACGTTCGCCGAGAATCAAGTCAAATTCTGCCTCAATTATAACACAATCGCCACACAGCGTCAACAGTTTTGCCGACTCTACCATCGGTAGAGTCGGCTCTCCCGCCGCAAAATGCGCCGTTTTCTTCGTGTAGAAGCTGTGTTGAGGTGTAGATTGAGTTTTTTGCCCGCGTCAGATATAATATGGGCAGAGGGAGGCAAACTCCCTAATACCACGCAAGGCTCAGGTGAAACGAATGTCCTACACAATAATAACCGATACATCCGCAAACCTTCCGTCGGCATATCTTCGCCGACACGATATTGAGGTGATCCCGTTTTCATACTTTTACGACAGCGAGGAGCACACCTGCCTCGACACCGAAGCATGGGACGGTGAGGAATACTACAGCGCTATCCGAAAAGGACTGCGCGTCACCACCTCGCAGATCACCCCACAGAGGTACGAGGACCGATTCCGTCCCATACTCGAAAGCGGGCATGACCTGCTCTATATCGGAATGTCGTCCGGGATCAGCGGCGCATTCCATTCGTCGCAGATCGCTGCAAGGAGTCTGCGCACCGAATTCCCCGACCGACGGATCGAGGTGCTCGACACACTCGGAGCATCGCTCGGCGAAGGACTGGTCGTCATGCGTGCCGTCGGTTACCGCGACGGCGGAGTTTCCATAGACGATGCAGTTTTGCGTCTGCGCGAGCTGCGCCGACGGATATGCCAGATATTCACCGTTGACGATCTCATGTTCCTGCGCCGCAGCGGACGTGTCTCAAGCGTAAGCGCCGTCGTCGGCTCGGTACTCGGAATAAAGCCCCTCCTGCGCGGCGATGAGCACGGCAAGATCATCAACTACGGTACGGTGCGCGGCAGACGACGTGCACTGCGCACACTCGCCGAACGGTTCGACGAAACGGCACTGTACCCCGAACGTCAGACCGTCGGCATCGCTCATGCGGGTGTCCCCGACGATGCCCAGGAGCTCGCGGAACTGATCTCGCGCAGCGTGCCGCCGCGCGAGATCCTCACAGTCTGCTATGAACCCGTAACGGGAGCTCACGTGGGTCCCGGAACGGTAGCGCTCTTCTTTGAGGGAGACGAGGGAGTAAGACTCGTCTGACCCTCTCACGTCAGATTCGCGGACAATGTGCCGAGCGATGATTTGCATTTCAAAAACATCCGTCGGTTCCGAAAGCGGCTGATGGACGGCAGCCGAACGAAATTACGCCCGAGACGCGGCTCAGCTTGCAGTCCCGGGCGTATCTCGTGCCATTCGGCGAATATCGGACGCAGCACACATGGGAGAGTTTGGCACAAAAGAACGGCGGTAGATGCCAAAATCTCACACCGGCGACCGTTCGGTAAATAAAGAGAACCCAAAAACCTTGAAATAAATGCCGACTCTGTGTTATACTATACTATGGTTCGCAGCAGTCACGCGGCGACCTCCGAAATACAGAAAGCGAGCACAAGCTATGCCGAAATACAGAAGAAACAGAATAAACGACGCGGTAGCCCACGAGAGCGCCGATATCGTGCGCGACATCAAAGACCCGCGCATCTCGGGCATATTTCTGACCGTCACGGGTGCCGACGTCACAGCCGACCTCAAGTATGCGAAGATATTCTATTCGTGCCTCGGCTCGGACGACCCGAAGGAGACCGCCGCAGGGCTTCGCTCAGCGACACCGTTCGTCAGACGCGAGCTTGCGTCCAGACTTAATCTGCGTATAACGCCCGAGCTCACGTTCGTGCGGGATAACGGTGCACAGCACGGCGCGGATATAGCGCGTATACTCTCCGACATTACGACGGATCACCGCGGCGAGGAAAACGGCGGCAGCGTCGATGACGGCACGTCATCGGACGACTGAGCCGCACCCGACCGACCGCGAGGCGCACTCTTCGCATAACCGAGCGGTCGGTACACCGGACACTCTGACCCGTCTATATTCCGAAGAAAGGGATCGGTAAACCGAATTGCCTGAGATAACAGAACCGTTTTCAAAGATAACCTTATCCGATATTATACACCGCCTTGCTGCATCCCGACGCGTGCTCATCGTTTCCCACACGAATCCCGACGGCGATACGCTCGGCTCAGCTGCCGCTCTCGCCGAGATCGTCTCCGCGATGGGCTCGGAGGCGCGCTGCACGGCACCCGAGTCCCCTTCGGAGCGGCTCTCCTTTATAATTCCTCCCGAGCGGCTTCTTATCCCACTGTCGGACGACGGCACGGCGGACTCCTTTGACACGGTGTGCGCCGTGGACATAGCGTCCCCGTCACAACTCGGCTCTCTCTCCTGGCTTGCGGAGCGCGGGCAGATCGACTTTATGATCGACCACCACGCAACGGGGGAGCCGTTCGCGCCGTACCTCACGGATTCAGATGCCTCGGCGGTCGGTGAGATCATCTACCGCCTGTACCGCGAATCTCTCGATGCGGGGCTGATTCCGCCGATTCCGAATGCACTGCGCGGCGCGTATACAGCCATCTCCTCAGACACAGGTTCCTTCAAGTATTCAAATGTAACCCCAGAAACCCACCTCATTGCAGCCGAGCTCGTTCGCGGAATATCGTGCGCCGATGACGGCGGTCCGTCAACCGAAGAGCTCTCCCGAACCCTGTTCGGACGTCGGACCATGCGCGATCTGCGAGCACAGGCGCTCACCATCCGAAATCTCAGCGTATCCGACGACGGCAGGATCGCGTCGGTCCTGTTCAGGCGTGACGAATACCTCGCCGAAGGTCTCTCGGAATCCGACCTCGGCGGCGGTGTCGAGACCCCGCGCTCGCTCGTCGGTGTCAAAATCGCACTCTCGGTGCGGCAGAACGCGTCGGATCCGAACCTATATAAGGTATCTTCACGATCAAACTGCGACACCGATGTTGCAGCGGTATGCGCCGCC
The DNA here is from genome assembly GCA_934446485.1 of uncultured Eubacteriales bacterium. GTDB lineage: Bacteria > Bacillota > Clostridia > Oscillospirales > CAG-272 > RUG11130. The sequence continues at coordinate 11,417 of CAKSEM010000017.1, forward strand.
TTCGGCGGCGGCGGACATCCTAAGGCGGCGGGCTGCTCCGTCACGGCAAGCTCGCCCGAAGAGGCACTCTCCACAGTAACGGAGGCATTCGCGGCGGCACTCACGGACTGACTTCCCGATGGCGCCGCCGTGCACGGCAATCGCGCAAGACGCAGCGCGGCGGATTACCGCCGCATTCACAGAATCCCACACCGAAAGCGAGGCGCCGATCCAATGTCAAGGAAGAAGCCCGACACCGTGAGCGGTGTCATCGTAATAAATAAGCATGCGGGTATCACATCCTTCGGGATCGTCGCGGCGATGCGCCGCCTGTTCGATACCTCGCGCGTCGGACACACGGGCACGCTCGATCCGATGGCAACGGGAGTCCTTCCCATACTCATCGGACGGGCAGTCAAGGCATCCGACTACTGCATGGCACACGACAAGCGCTACACCGCGACGATGCGTCTCGGAATTGAAACGGACACCGAAGACACTACGGGAAACGTTATACGCACTGCAGACACTCTGCCGAGCGCCGATGACGTGATCCGCTGCGCCGAGCGCTTCGTCGGCGAGATAAGCCAGATCCCACCGATGTATTCCGCAATCAAGATCGGCGGGCAGAAGCTCGTCGATATCGCACGCCGGGGTGAAACGATAGAACGCGAGAGCCGCACGGTCACGGTAAGTGAGCTCAGTGTGACTCCGATCTCTCCGGACACGTACCGTCTCGACGTAGCCTGCTCAAAGGGCACGTATATACGCACGCTCTGCGCCGATATCGGGCGTGCGCTCGGCTGCGGCGGTGCCATGGCGTCGCTCGTCCGCACCGCAAGCGGCAGCTTTACGCTTGACGGCGCGCTGACGGTGGAGGAGATTGAAAAGCTCCCCTTCGAGGAGCGGCTCCGCCTGCCCCGACCGGTCGAAGAGCTGTTTTCCGAATATCCGGAAATCGGGCTCTCACCGTTCTTCGCCAATCTGTACCTATCCGGTACACCGCTCTATCAGGATCGCGTCGGAGCACACCTTGAAGCTGACCGCCTCGTGAGGCTGAAATTCGGCTCGCTCTTTCTCGGACTCGGACGCGCAGGTGTGCGCGACGGAGTGCCGGTCATCTTATCAGAAAAGCTGTTCTACCTCGGACGCATTCCGAACGAACAATAAAAATACTATTCAATGCAGCTACCGGAGGTCTACTATGCCGATCACAATACCTAAGAATCTGCCTGCAAGCGAAATACTCGCCGGAGAGAACATATTCGTCATGGAGGAAGGGCGTGCGCACACGCAGGACATCCGTCCGCTCCACCTCGCCGTTCTGAACCTCATGCCGACTAAAATCACGACGGAGACTCAGATCATCCGTCTCCTGTCGAACACGCCGCTCCAGATAGAATTGACTCTGCTGCGCATGGAAACACACCGCTCGCTCAACACACCCGAAGAGCATATGCGCACATTTTACCGCAGCTTCAGCGATATTAAGGATCAGCGTTTCGACGGACTGATAATTACCGGCGCGCCCGTCGAAAATCTCGAATTCGACGAAGTTGACTACTGGGACGAGCTGTGCGCGATCATGGCATGGTCGAAGAAGAACGTATATTCAACCCTCCACATATGCTGGGCCGCACAGGCGGGACTGTTCTACCATTACGGAATCCCGAAGTATCCGCTTCCCAAGAAGATGTCGGGAGTATTCATGCACCGCAACCTCGCGCCGTCGCATCCGCTGATGCGCGGATTTGACGAGGAGTTCCGTGCACCGCACTCGCGCCACACCGAGGTGAGGCGCGAGGACATCGAACGTGCCGGCAAGCTCGATATACTTGCCGAATCCGATGAGGCCGGCGTGTATATCGTAGCCTCCGCGAAGCGTCGCCTGTTCTACGTCACGGGTCACAGCGAATACGATGCCGAAACGCTTGCGCTCGAATACCGCAGAGATCTGGCGCGCGGCATGGAGCCGAAGATTCCGCGTCACTATTTCCCGAGTGATGATCCCGACTTGCCTCCGCACAACACGTGGCGCGCACACGCAAATCTTCTGTTCTCAAACTGGCTCAACTACTTTGTATATCAGAATACCCCGTACGATCTTGAAAAGATCGAAGAGATCGTCTGACAGAGTAACAGACAGGCTCCGTCCCAATGGGACGGAGCCTTTTTACATTTCAGATCCTCTGACTTATATATTCCTATATGCCAAGCCCGTCCGTTTGCAAAGACGAATTGCCGAGTCGTGCAGCGGACGTGCAATTCCCGGCGGCCGATGAGCCTTCGCGGCAAGCCGACAGCTGCGACGGGCAGCATCTCCGCCTTTATCATGCTCTCTCCGCTGTTCCGTCGCCTCAAACCTTTAAGAAAAGCGA
>CAKSEM010000018.1 GCA_934446485.1 uncultured Eubacteriales bacterium
TCTGCGACAGCTTTCTGAATTACGGTTAAATGGATCTTCGATCCATATCTTTCTTTCGTGAAAGAAAGGATGCAAAGAAAGCCTTCCGGGGAGGCGTTCCTCCTCCCCAGAAGCTGCCCCTCCCCCGGCTCGGTCGAGCTGCATCCCGGAATCGGTCATCCGATGCCTCCGTAGGGCACCTGAAATGGGGTGCTGCGATATAGCTTATAATGCAGCGCTCAAATAGTGTCCGAGCCACTGGTGGTGCGGATTCGTTTCCTCAGCGCTCTCGCGCATGGGGACAGCGTGTGTTGTTCGCACAGCGGCGACGGAACGCAGGCGATTCTTCGACTTGCAGCCACCTTGGCATCATATATTTCTTAGACATCTTTATTTCATTTGTTACTGCTGCGTACCTATACTTCGGTTACATCCACCGCTTATCTCTTTATCTGTATCTTTATTAGTTTATACTTCCCTTGCGTATTTCATCATCCTGTTTTAACCGTATAAGAATAGGCTGTATCAGCTGTAACATAGATTAAGCGTATAGAATATGGTAATAGGTTTAAGTTTTACTCATTCTTTAGCCTTACAGTTTTTCTTATACATCGGATTATTATATATGATCACTTTTCGACTTACCGTTATTGCAAACTACATCTAAAGCCAACCTAAAACGGCTGTAGAACAACTTCATCATAAGCTACCCCCCGTCGCCGCTGTGCGAGCAGCACACGCTGTCCTCATGCGCGCGAGCGCTGAAGAAACAAGTCTGCATCCACAATGGCTCGGACATTATTTGAGCGCTGCATTGCAAGCTATATCGCAGCACTGCATTTCAGGTGCCCTACGGAGGCATCGGATGACCGATGCCGGGATGCGGCTTGACCGAGCCGGGGGAGGGGCAGCTTCTGGGGAGGGGGAACGCCTCCCCGGAAGGCTTTCTTTGTCCTCTTTCTTTCACGAAAGAAAGAGAATACTAACCGTGATTCAAAAAGCTGTCGCAGACCGACAGCTGTACGGAAGAAAACGATGAGGACAAGGAAACATCTCGGCTGCGAAAAAGAGAAATACATGAACAAAAGATACAGGTGAAGAGAAGTAAGCGGTAAAAACGAGTAAAGCGAAGACATGAAGGAAAGAGAAGAATAACCTCAATTCAGAAATCAGTCGCAGACCGGCAGCTGCATGGGAGAAAACGATGGGGACAAGGAAACACCGCGGCTGCTGCAGAAAAGAGAAACAGACGAAAAAACCTCGGGCACGCCGCGGCACCCGCATCAAACGGGCACATCTACGGACGAAAAAACGCAGCTGCGAACATCCGCATCTGCGCAAAAAAGCCTCGTATCAAAGATACGAGGCTTTTTTATGGGGGAAGGTGGATTCGAACCACCGAAGTCAGTGACAACAGATTTACAGTCTGCCCCCTTTGGCCGCTCGGGAATTCCCCCATAAGCTGGTGATCGGAGTCGAACCAACAACCTGCTGATTACAAATCAGCTGCTCTGCCATTGAGCCACACCAGCATTAATCTTACTCCGCCATTCAGCGATGTTGTTATTATATCACGTAGACGCGCTGTTGTCAACACCTTTTTGAACTTTTTTGGGCTCACTGCCGCAATTCCGACCGAATATGCCGCCACGCAGCGTTATCTGAGTGATTCTGCGCGCGCTGCGGCACCGTCGGCTGCCGCAAATCCGGTAGAAAACGCGATCTGCAGGTTGTAGCCGCCGGTATATGCGTCAACGTCGATAACCTCTCCCGCAAAGAAGAGTCCGGGTACGGCTTTTGTCTCCATGGTGCGCGGGTCGAGCGCACGTGTGTCTACGCCGCCGCTCGTAACGATCGCTTCCGCTGCCGGTCGGAATTCGACGGGTGTCAGAGGAAAATGCTTCAGCATATGCGTGTATCCGATCCTCATCTCACGCGACACATCTCCCGCCTTCTGCCGTTCGGGGATCCCTGCCCTGCATGCCGCCGTGCGCACGAGCTTCTGCGGCAGAAGATGTGAGGTCGCATTCACGAAATCCTTTGCCGCTCCGTCGGTCAGCAGTCGGTCGATGCGCTCTTCCAGTTCGGAATCCGGGATCGCGGGCTTCAGGTCGATCTCGATCGCGTATTCAGAGATGCTTTCCCTCATGTGGCACGATGCCGACAGAACGAGAGGCCCCGATATGCCGAAATGTGTGAAGAGCATCTCGCCCATTTCGGTGAATACCCGGCGGCCGTTGCGCGAAAGTGTGAGTCTTACATTTTTCAGTGTCAGTCCGGAAAGCTCCGATGTATCCTCCGCCGTTACGATCGGAACGAGTGACGGCACGGGAGGCATGACGGCAAGACCGTTTTCGCGGGCAATAGCGTAGCCGTCCCCCGTCGAGCCCGTTGCGGGGTATGATATTCCGCCGGTGCAAACTATAACGGCGCTGTGTGCTGTGTGTCGCCTGCCGTCGGACACCTCGAGCGCGCCGTTTGGAAGCGGTCGTACGCTTCTTACGCGATATCCCGTCACGACATGAACTCCGGCGTCGTGCATCGCGCCTCTCATCACTGAAACGACATCTGCAGCGCGATCCGATTGCGGGAACACCCGCCGACCGCGCTCGGTCTTGAGCGGCACGCCGAGCGACTCAAAGAACGACATTACGTATTCCGGAGAATATCTCGATGCCGCACTGTACAAAAACTTCGGATTTTTCGTCACCTCATGAAGAAATTCCTCTACGGTGCAGTTGTTTGTGACGTTGCATCTGCCCTTGCCGGTTATGGCGAGTTTGCGCCCGAGGCGGTCGCCGCGCTCATACAGAGTAACATTTGCGCCCTGCCATGCAGCCTTTATTGCTGCCGCCATTCCTGCGGCTCCGCCTCCGACGACGGCGACTGACATATCCATAATACCTCCGAAAACGGGCTCAGAAGCTGATCGCTTCTGCCCCGATACATCTGCCTGACGGCAGATCAAGCTCAAATATTGCGCCGTGCGCCGAACATTCGCCAAAGGCAGGTGTGAAACGGCACGGCGTCGCAGAAAGATATCTGTGTATCACGGGCTCGGAGCTTACGCCGAGCACTCCCGCGTGAGAGCCGCACATCCCGAGATCCGTGATATAGCCGCAGCCGCCCGGGAGCACCGTGGCATCGGCGGTCTGCACATGCGTGTGCGTGCCCGCGACGGCGGACACTCTTCCGTCGGCGTATCGGGCGAGTGCGAGCTTTTCGCTCGTCGCCTCGGCGTGAATATCTACGACCGCTGCGTCAAACCGTCCTTCCCACGCGGAAAGCTCTGCGTCGAGAGCATAAAACGGGGATGAAGCGCGCGTATCGGTAAAGACCTGCCCCGCAAGATTGATTACGAGCAGACGGTATCCGCATACGTCAAAGACGCGTGAACCCGTGCCGGGGTCGGCGGCGGGGTAGTTCGCCGGGCGGAGCATCCTGCAGTCGTCGTCGAGCATAGAGTACACCGAGCGACGGCGGAGAGTGTGGTTTCCGCCGGTTATTACGTCTGCGCCGGCATCGGCAAGCGCCCGCGCGGAGTCGGCGGTTATCCCGTTCTCGGCGGCTGAGTTTTCGCCGTTGATGATGACGAGCGATACACCTCTCTCCCTTGCCTCACGGCGGAGTCTGCCGCCTTCCGCAAGGTATACGACGCCGCAGTCGCCTACCGCATCGCCGAGCATCATAATTTTGACGTTCATTGTGCGTCCTCCCCGGAGGTGCGGGACAGCTTGCGCCGAACTGCGTCGGTGATGAAGCGTGCTTCCTCAGAGCGCAGCAGAACGGACACGATGAAATATACCGGCGCACCTGCGGCGACCGACAGAACGATCTTCGGAAGCGGCGACTGTACGGCTTGCATGATGAAGTATATCGGCACGAGCATGGCTGCCGCCGATGCTACGGACGACAGGATGTCAAAGAGGTCGGAGAGTCTCAGACGGCAGATACCGGCGCGCCCTGCGGCGAACAGGTTGATTGCAAGGTTGAGTGCCGTCGCTGCAGATGATGCGAGCGCGATTCCGCCGACGCCGAGTCGGTCGGCGAGGAACGTGACGAGGACGATGTTGAAGCTCATCGAGACGAGCGACGAGATCATCGAAATACGCGGACGTTCCGCAGCAAAGAGCGCCTTGACTATGACTTCGTTTGCCGCCATGAAGATCATACCGACGGCATACCGCGAGAGTGCCGTCGCGGTGAGTGCCGTATCGCTTGCGGTAAATACGCCGCGCTCGTAAACGAGTGAGGTGAACGGCACGGAGAGGAACATGATACCCGCAGCGATCGGAGCTATAATGTATACGAGCGTCTTTATTGAGGTGCGGATCATGCGCTCCGCGCCTGAGCGGTCGCCCTCGGCCTCTGCGCGAGAGAAGTACGGGAAGAGGAGATTCGTCGCGACGAACGAGAATATACCGACGATGACTGTGTAGAGGCGGTTTGCGTATCCGATCGCCGTCATGGCGCGTCCGCCTTCGATCCCCGATGCGAAGCGGGTGTTTATCAGATTGCAGATGGGTGTCGTCCACGTGCCGATCAGGATCGGCAGGGCGCTCTTCGCCGCACGGAGCAGCTCGGAGTCGAAGATGCGGAGGCTCGGACGGTAACGGAAGCCGAGCGAATGTACCTTCGGGATCTGTATCACTGCCTGTGCCATCCATCCGATGAGCATGGCGAGTGCGAGTCCGACGATGCCGAAGTATCGGTTGAGACAGAAGAGGTATGCGACCATGATCGCGTTTGAAACGAGGCTGATGAGCGCCGGAATGTTGAATTCACCGAGCGATTGGAGTATGCCGACGAATGAGAACGCGAGCCCTGTGAATATTATCATGGGGAACATGATCCGCGTCAGTCCGACAGCGAGGCTTGACGCTTCAGCCGATATATCGGGGGCGATCAGCGAGACGAGCGGACGTGCGAAGATTATCCCCGCAGCGGCGATCGCGCTGCATATGAGGAGGATGAAATTAACGTAGGAGTTGGCAAACCTCATTGCATCGGGCTTGCCCTTCTTGACCATGACCGAGTTGAAGACGGGGATGAATGCGGCGGAGACGACGCCTCCTATCACGAGGTCGAATACCGTGACGGGCAGCCGCGAGGCGGTCTCATATGCGATTGCCTCAGTTCCCGAGCCGTAAAGATTGGCGACGAGAATATCGCGCAGGAGCCCCAAAAATTTTGCGGCAACGACTATGATGCCCATAACGGCGGCGTAGCCGAGAATCCCCTTCTTCTGTTCCTTTTCCATAAAAATATATCCCTTCAGATCTGATATGCAAATTTACCTATTGTAATGTTACCACAAAACGCGCGGGGTGTCAATTGCAGGCGGTGCTCCGTCCCATGCGCGCGACTGACGGAAAGACCGCAAGGTGCGTCTCGAAACGCACCTTGCGGAGGATATATCGTGGGTGCGCGTTCCGCCGCGCCGACCATGTTCATCGCTGCGGCGCAGTGTGCTCACGCTTTGCGAATACCGCGCCACAGGCGGGAATAGATTCCGCCCGCCGAAACGAGCTCGTCATGGGTGCCGCGTTCCGCTATGCCGTCGTCGGTCACGACGAGTATCTCATCGGCACCGCGCACGGTCGTCAGCCTATGTGCAACGACGATCGTCGTGCGCCCGGCGCAGAGCCGTTCGAGACTCTCCTGGATCATAAGCTCCGATACGTTGTCAAGTGCGGAGGTCGCCTCATCGAGGATGAGGATTGCGGGGTCCTTCAAAAAGACGCGCGCGATCGAGATGCGCTGCTTCTGCCCGCCCGACAGCTTCACGCCGCGTTCGCCGACCGCCGTCTCAAATCCGTGCTCGAGAGACATGATGTAGTCGTAAATATTAGCAGACTTCGCCGCGCGGTGCACATCCTCCTCCGTAGCATCGGGGCAGCCGTATGCGATGTTGTCGTAGATCGACGCGTTGAAGAGGAATACGTCCTGTGCGACCACACCGATGTTCCGTCTGAGAGATGTCAGTGTGATCCCGTTCACATTTACACCGTCCACGCGAACCTCGCCGTCCGTCACACGGTAGAAGCGCGGGATCAGATTGCAGATCGTGCTCTTTCCGCCGCCTGAGGGTCCGACGAGCGCCAGCGTACGTCCCGGCTCGACCGAGAAGGATATGCCGCTCAGGATGTCGCGTCCCCCGTCGTATGAGAAGCTGACATCGTCGAATTCGATCCTGCCGTCGACCGTGCCGATGTCGATCGCTCCCGCGCCGTCGGATTCCTCGGGATAGTCCATGATCTCGCAGAAGCGCTCGAAGCCGGTCATTCCGTTCTGCAGCTGCTCGACGAAGGCGATCAGTCGCCGTATCGGGTTCATGAAGATGCTGATGTACAGAACGAACGCCGTGAAATCGGCGATCGTGATCTTTCCGTAGAAACAGAAGAGTCCGCCCGCGACGTAAAGAATGACGTTGAGCAGGTCTCCGATCAGCCCGGTGCCGCAGAAGAATTCCGCCATTGCGCGGTAGTATCTGCCGCGGGCGCGCACGAATTTTGCGTTTCCGCGTGCGAACTGCTCGTTCTCATATTCCGCACCGGCATACGCCTTGGACACGCGGATCCCCGAGATGCTGTTCTCGAGGTTTGCATTGACCTCGCCGATCTCGACGCGCGCCTCCGCAGACGCGCGGCTCATGGCGATACGTTTCCACTGGGCGAACAGTATCATTAGCGGTACTGCGGCAAACACGATGAGCGCGAGCGGTAGGTAGATCGATGCCATGATCACAAACGCACCGATGAGCATTATAAGAGAGAGGAACAGGTCCTCCGGTCCGTGATGTGCAAGCTCGGAGATATCCATGAGGTCGTTAATTATGCGGGACATGATGGTTCCGGTCTTGTTGTTGTCGAAGTAGGTGAGCGGGAGGCGCTGCAGGTGATCGAACACCTCGCGGCGCATATCTGCCTGGATCCTGACGCCGACGACGTGCCCGTAGTAGTCGATGAAATAGGTGAGCGCGGTCTTCAGGATATATATGGCGACGAGGACGCCTGCAAGCGTGAGCAGCAGGCGAAGGTTCCCTTCGGGGATATAGCTGTTCAGCATACGTCGTGTTATCATCGGATAGAATAGATCGCACGTCGCATAGACGAGTGCACAGATCATATCTGCGGTGAAGAGCGCTATGTGCGGCCTGTAATATGAAGCGAATCTTTTTATCATGGCGGATCCTCCGTGTCAGAGTCATGTCGTTAAACGGGGGCGGTGCCACTGTATCAGAACAGCAGCCCCACCCCGAAGCACATTGCGGTCATGATCGCTCCCGCGGCAAGTACCCCGAGAGATATCATTGGAAATGAGTCCTTCAGCCTCATGCCGAGCACGGCGGCGACGAGTGAGCCCGTCCACGCACCCGTTCCCGGAAGCGGGATGGCGACGAGGATGAACAGCCCCAGCATCTCATATTTTTTTATAACGTCCGATTTGTCCGCTGCCTTCTTCTCCATCCGCTCTGCGATGCGCCGCATGAAGGGAGCGCTCCGCTTCATCCAGTCGAACACGGGTCTGACGAACAGAACGAGAAACGGCACGGGGAGAATGTTCCCCGCGACGCAGATGAGGTACGAGAGCCACGGCGACAGTCCGGCAGCTGCGGCGTATATCAGTGAGCCGCGCAGCTCAAGGATGGGCACCATCGACATCCCGAACGCTTTCAGGTATTCGGTAAACTGATCCATATAGAAACTTCCGGAGATCCTTACTTCTTTTTTTTGAATTCGTTAAGCGGCGTGATCTCACCGTCGGGATATTCGACGGAGGTGTGATCGAGCATGTTGCGGAACGAGCTGCGGAACTCAGCGAGATATGCGCGGCGCAGCTCTGCGCGCTCAGCCTCTTCTTCGGGCGTGAGCCCGACGGTCTTTGCCTTTGCGGCAAGCTCGTTTATTCTCTCGAGATATGTGTTTTCCATATATTTATAAGCCTCCTTCGGCTGGGTGTTCCTTTCGCCCGTGCTCGGCGGAACCGTGACAGCGCGACATTCAGTTCGGATAGCTCGGCGCTGCCGTGCCGCCGCAGGCTGCGCCGCTTCTTTTCCGACGGGTGCTGTCCGTCTCACCGAGCCTCTGTGAGGCGGGACGTCACGGGCACGGTGCGGTTCCATTCTTTCTGGAGGTCAGATAGTCCTCCAGTATGAGCTTTGCCGACAGCTCATCTACGAATTGCCGATGCTTTCTGCCGTCGACTCCCGAGCCGTGCAGATATCTGTGCGCGCTGACGCTCGTGAGACGTTCGTCGTACATGACGCACCTTATACCGCACCGCTCTTCGAGGGAGGCGGCAAAGTCGCGGCACTTCACGCTCCGCTCACCCTCTTCGCCGTTCATGTTGACGGGGTTCCCGACGACTATCAGCTCTGCCGACAGTTCCGCTGCACGCGCGGCGACCGCCTCTACGGTTCCCTTGAATCCGCCCTTGACGCAGCCCGCGCCCGTCGCCATCATCTCATATTTGTCACAGACGGCAAGTCCCGTCCTCACGTCTCCGAAGTCGACGCCCATTATTATCATGCATTGTCCTCCTGCCGTGCAGTGCGGCTCATTCCGCCGCCTCCGCCGATGCTCCGTCGCGCTCCTCGGCGGCGCGCTTGTATTCGAGCACCTCTGCGAGCGTCGGAACGGACGATGCCGCGCCGGGTCGCGTTATCGATATTGCGGCGGCGACATTCGCCATGCGGATGGCGGAGTGTATATTTCCGTTCTGTGTGTACGAATATGTCATGACTGCGGTGAACACGTCTCCGGCGGCAGTCGTGTCTACGGGGATAACGTTCTCCGGCGGATAGACGAAATACTCCTGGCCGTCGAACATGAATGCTCCGCGTTCTCCGAGCTTCAGTACGATATACTTTGCATTTACCATATTGTGCAGGCGGATCGCAGCGCGCAGCGCGGACTCCTCGTTCGACGGTGTGATGCCTGTGAATATGCGGCACTCGGATTCGTTAGGCGAGAATATTTCGACCCGGCCGAGGGATTTGAGCGGGAAGTCAAAGCGTGCGGGCGCTGCATCGATGAACACGGGGATGTCGCGCTCCGACGCGATCTTCGTCGCTTCTATAACGGTCTCGTCGGGGATCTCAAGCTGCAGATACACCGCGTCTGGGTAGCACGTGAAGGCGTCCTCAAGGTCTGCGGGTTCAAGCCTGCCGTTGGCACCGGGGAACACTATTATGCGGTTCTTTCCGCCGCGCTCGACGATGATCGAAGCAAGTCCCGTCGGGTGCTCGCGATCCTCAGCCATGAATCGGGTGTCGATCCCCTCGGCGTGATACAGATTTTTGAGCTTTGCGCCGTTTGCGTCAGCTCCGATCTTGCACGAAAAGACGCAGTCCGCGCCGAAACGGGCAAAGGTGATGGCGCTGTTTGCGCCTTTGCCGCCCGGCGAATACGTATAGCCGCCGTTGTATTCGACGACGGTTTCCCCCGAGTACGGGATCCGTTCGATATTCTGCACAAAGTCGATATTTGCACTGCTGATAACGAGGATTCTCTTTTTCATAAAGGAAGACCTGCCTTTCACTCAAGCCGCGGCGTGCCGCGCGAGCAATTTTAACGATATACCCCTATTATAACTTGTATTGTAGCATATTTTACGGAAAAAAGCAAGCACAGCGGGATGAATTAAAGTGTGCGGCGCATCCGTTTGAGGCTCTTTCCGTCTCGACGGCGTGCGAACGTGTGTGCGGGCGCGAGATGGTAAAAACGGCGATTGTGAGAGGTCTTCGGCTTTTATGTGTGATGTGGGTGAATAAAAAATCATCCGGGGCTCCCCCGGATGATCCTGCGTTATTCAGCGTCATCGTCCGTGCGGACGATGACTCCGTTCTCAAAGTTTCCGGTGTATACCCTGCCGCCGGGCCACGTGAACGTGCCATGCCCGTTCATCAGGTTGTCGCGGAACTCACCCTCGTACACCTCACCGTTTGCCCAGCGGTACACGCCGTGTCCCGAGCGCACGTCGTTCTGAAACTCACCCTCGTACACGTCGCCGTTTGCCCACGTATAGGTGCCGCGCCCCATCTTCATGTTTTCGCTGTACTCGCCGGTGTAGGTGTCGCCGTAGGAATACTTGATCTCGCCCGTGCCGTCCCTGCGTCCCTCCTTGAAGGTGCCGGTGTACACGGTGCCGTCTGCCCACGTGTATGTGCCCTCTCCGTCGAACTTGCCGGAGACAAAGGTGCCCTCGTATACGTCCCCTCCGGATGAGGTGAGCTTACCTCGCCCTTCGATCAGATCGTTTTGAAATTCGCCCTCGTATACGTCGCCGTTCGCACAGACGAGGCGGCCGCTGCCGCTCTTCATCATCCGCGAGAGCCCCCCCTCATACGTATCGCCCGACGAATATGACAGCACTCCTGTGGAGGCGTCATATGTCGCGCTCGTCCCGTCGGAGTAGCGGATCATCCCGCGGCGCGGTGTGCCGTCTGAATCGACCGTTCCGATAAAGCGGATGCGCAGACCGCTGCCGGTCTCCGTGCTGATATAGCGAAAGCCGCAGATGTATAGCACTGCCGCCGTGACGATAAGGAGTGCCACCGCAGCGATCACGATCCCGGTCATGACCTTTGCAAATCGTGAGCGGCGCCGCCGCGGTCTGTATGGCTGATTGTACATAATAACGACCGTCCTTTCGGATTATCCTATCCTGTCGGGTACGTAGGTGAGCATGGTGACGATCTGCGGAAAGAAGCGGATGAGAAGCTCCGCGGCAGCGAAGATCAAAACGACCCCGAGCGCGAGCAGCCACGGATTATCACCGCCGCCGCGCCGCAGCACGTTCGGCACTCTTTTCAGCTGTGCGCCGTCACCGTCGCCGTCTGCGTGGTCGGCGGGGACGTACCACGAGAGCTCGCGGCCGACACCGCCGAGCTGAGCTTTGCCGTCCGGCGTCACGGACGCAACAGCTTCACCGAGAGATGCGCCGTTTCCGAGAAGGAGCCGATGCTCGAGCGTTATATGACGCCGTGCTTTTTCGAGAGCTGTAAGGCTTACGGCGTTCTGCGGCGAGTCTGCTCCGGCATCGCGCAGCGATTCAATAAACCGCACGGCGGCGCGGCGGCGCAGAAAGTCGAATACCGAGAGGCCCGCGACGATCACCGCCGCGATCCGTATAAGGTACGGCGCCGCGTCCGTGCCGGACAGTGCAAATATGCTGTGTATCATCGTATGCCTCCGATCCGGTGCTTATCCGAACTCCCTCGTGCCGCCGTCCGGGTCCGGCAGCACCTCTATCTTCATTATTGTATGCTGAGATACCGCTCCCGATATCTCTACCGTGTATTCGAGCAGTATCACTCCCGTGCCGTCCGATACGGTGTTGCGGACGCGTCCCGTGCTGAACGTCACGGGCAGAGTCATCCCCCCTGCGGACAGCTCGCACACGTGCCGCCTGCCTTCCTCGAGAATGTACATGCTCGAGGTGCCGCCGGAGCGCACGATGGCGACCAGCTTCGGTTCGTCGAGCGTGAAGGTTATCTGAGTCAGCGTCGGCAGATCCTCGGACAGTTCACTGTCGTCATAGGAGATCGTGACGCGCCCGTTCTGTACGCTGAGCGCCGCTTCGGTGTTCTGCTCGATCCGCGTGAGCTCTTCGCCGTGCTCCTCGGAGCGGCTGTCGAGATAGCGGAGCGCCGCATCCTCGATGTCCTCGGGAAATGCGTCGTCAAATTCAGCTGCCTCGCCGTCGGATCCTCCGAACGCTTCCTCATACGGAAGAGGCGCATCATTCTGCGCGATCTGCGACACTATGCGCAGTCTTACGGCGTCTCCGGAGGTCGGGAGCTGTTCGAGCATGTCAGTGCTCACAGCCTGATACCGGCTTTACGTAGGGAGCATCGCTCGGAATCTCATACCCGAAATCATTCGGGCGTACCCAGTGAACGCCGTTCTGCAGTATCCGTCTGACGTACGGGTTGTAGAAGGAACGGCACTCCTCGTGTCCCGGCTGGAAGTAGAATATCTTGCCGGCACCGCGGGTGAACGTGCAGCCTGCGCGGAAGATGTATCCGCTGTCATACCATGCACCGAAGATGAGATCGTCCGGCTTCGGAATGTAGAAGGGTTCGCCGTACATCTCTTCAAGGTCGAGGTCAAAGTGGTCGGGTATGCCCGCAGCGATCGGGTGAGAGGGAGCGAGATTCCATACGATCTCGTGACAGTTGTCGCCCCACGAGAGGTTCCCCGTTGCGCCGACAAGCGCGCGGAACGGCTTGGAGTGGTGAGCCGAATGGCACGCGACAAAGCCCATGCCGCCGTTGTATACTCTCTTTCTTATGTACTCGACGCGGTCGTCTCTGACCTCACCGTGGCACATATGTCCCCACCATACGAGGACGTCGGTCTCGTCGAGCACCTCATCGGGGATTCCGTTGTCGGGGTCGTCGAGGGTCGCCGTGCGCACGATGATATCGTCGCACTCGCCGAGAATGTCGGCGATGGCGCCGTGTATACCCTTCGGGTAAATTTCGGCGATGCGGGGTTCGTTCCGTTCATGCCGATACTCGTTCCAAACCGTAACTCTAATCTTTCCGTCTTTCATTGTCGTGATCCTTTCGTGGCTCAGATGCTCCTGCGCGGGAGCGGAATTTATCTATCGGCGCCGGTTCGCGGTCGCGCCGAATATTTCATATAATTATATCATAATGCACACGCGCCGTCAAGGCGGAATGCGCCGCTTTGCGGGAGTCATGTTAGATAAAAATCGCGTTAAGATTTTGTACATAATCCCGATTGAATTGTCAACCGAAAAAGCGTATAATAAAATCGGATATATCGGAAGGATATGTCGAATAAATTATAACTATGGAGGTAAACCGAGATGAAGAAGATGTTGACGGCTGTGTCATTATTACTGATAGCTGCAATGGTATTTGCAACGGGCATATTTGCCGCGCCGGTGCTTCCGTTTGATGATATAGTCGACTGCCCGTGGGCAGCCGAAGCTATAAATTCGCTTAGGTCAAAAGGCATAATGATAGGGGTTGCAGAAAATAAATTTGCTCCGTCGTCGGAAGTTCTCGGCAGAGAGATGCTGATGAGTTTGTACAGGGTTGCAGGCTGTCCGAAGAGTGAGCTTTCTCTTGATGCTTTGGTTTGGTCTGACAAAGGCTCGTGGGACTATCCGGCCGTTGTGTGGGGGATTCAAAACGGTATAATCCAGTACGGTGTTCTCGGATTTACACAGAATCTCGGACACTTTAGATTTCCCAACTCAATCAAAAACACCTATGATGTACCTGCCGAAGTGTGGCTACGCAGATGTGACGTTATAATAAGTCTTTACTATATGGCAGAATATCTCAGTAAATCCACAGAGTGTGCCTCCGACTTGACCGGATATAATGACTTTAATGACATTATTA
>CAKSEM010000019.1 GCA_934446485.1 uncultured Eubacteriales bacterium
CCGCGCCCGTCATCAGCACTCCCGCGAGCATTATCACTGCCAGTGCCAGCGCTGCTATCTTCCTTAGTTTCATTTGTCCATTCCTTTCCGTGTGACTGTCGGATCAGTTTTATCCGACAATTATACATTATTATGATATCATTTTTAACGCCCCTCGTCAATTGACTTTTGTTCCAATTTATCCGCTTGATCCTTGGTCATTTTGCCGACTGCTGCGCGGGGTGTGTATGTTTGACGCTTCTTCAAAATTTCTTGCAGCCTTGCTATGATCGTTCAGTGGTGCGGTTTGCACCCGTGGGAGATTACGGTGGACGTTGGCCCATTACCGGGTACAAGGTTGAGAACGGCAGACCGATTATCAATGGCGACGAGGACTACATAGGAGTATGTATTTAAGAGAATTGACAAGTATACTCTTATGCTCACGATTGCTGACGAATCGAACGAACTCAGATATAGTGCCCGCAAATGGACAGAATTTTAGAATACAAGCGTTCGCAGTATAGTTAATAATCGCCCGTTGTATGAAGGTATGTACAAATACGGCAAGGAAATGAATTGGGTCAAGTGGGCACATGAGCCGATATCATATAAATGCGAATGACTTCAAGAAAAGTAAAATGTCACATTTTGCGACAAATATGAAGAATGACTTGAAATCGGCGGAAATATCTGGTATAATAGGGTTGAAAGATTCGCGAATGATAGAAAAAAGCGCAGATGGTTAACGCGAGAGACGTATTGTAATATGGAAAAAGTGATATGTCGAAATAAGGAGATGATAGCTCATGATAGGTCTTATGATTTTTGGATTTATATTAGTCTGTGCTTTTTATGCTTGGTTTCCGGACTATGTGTGGCTGATAGAGCCGGTGTTTTGGGCAATAGCCGTCTTATGGCTTGTCATAAAAATATTGCTCAGCATACTCCACTCAAGAGTGAGAAAATCGTCAATCGAGGACACGTGGGACGAATTTGATTTTTGGCAAGACGATCAAGGTTTATAATATGAATTTACACACAACAGGGTGTGTGTTAACAGTCAATAGGGCTATCTCAAAAGAGATAGTCCTTTCTTTTCGGAGGTAATTGTGAATAATTGTTTGGTTCAAAATACAGAAAGCCGCCCATGCTGTGCGAGTGCACGGCACGGGCGGCGGGGTTAATTGCAAAAAGATTTTCAAATCAGCCTTCGGTGCTGTCGTCCTCATCTTCATCCTGAATCAGAGGCTTCTGGCACGAGGGGCAGATGACCTTTTCGGGATCGCATGACTCGTCGAAGAAGATCTTCTCGCCGCATGACGGACACATAGCGCAGTAAAAATCTCCGTCTTCATCGTCATCATCGTTGCAGCCGCAGCAGCAGTCATCATCGCACTCATCGTCACAGTCGCAATCACAATCGTCGATGTCGTATACAACGCTTTCAAGATCACCGAGATCCTCGTCGATCTCTTCAATGTAGTCGTTGCAGGTCTCAAGGTCGGATTTGAGCGACTCAATCTCGCCTGCCATAGTGTCGATCACATCGACAAGGGCAGCTATGATCTTGCCCTCAGGCTTAGATGAGTCAATATTAAGTCCCTCAAGGAGTCCCTTGATGTATGAGCTGTTCTCTTTAATATTCATAATATTATCATTCCTTTCTTCGGCATGCAGCCGGATAATTCGGCAGAGCCCTTTGAGGGGCTTACGCTCTTTCGAGATACTCCGATGTGCGCGTATCGATCTTCAACTTGTCTCCGACGTTGATGAAGAGAGGAACGCGGATCACGGCTCCGGTCTCAACGGTGGCATTCTTCGTTGCACCCGTTGCGGTATCGCCGCGGACGCCGGGTTCGGTATCGACAACCTCAAGTACGACGAACATCGGCGGCTCGACAGCGAAGGGCTTGCCCTTGTAGGAGTTGATCTTGCAGATCATCTCTTCCTTGACGAACTTGAAATTCTCGCCGATAAGATCCTGACCGATGGGGGTCTGCTCGTAGGTTTCCATGTCCATGAAATAGTAGAGATCTCCGTCGTTGTAGAGATACTGCATCTCTTTGCGCTCGATGTGAGCATCCTGATACTTGTCGGTGGGGCTGAATGTCTTCTCGATGACAGCACCCGTAATCACATTGCGGAGCTTTGTGCGAACGAATGCCGCTCCCTTTCCGGGCTTTACGTGCTGAAACTCGATGACCTGCATGACCTGACCGTCCATGTCAAAGGTTATGCCGTTCTTAAAATCTCCTGCTACAACCATAGTAATATACTCCGCCTCGGACGGGCGGAATCTCCTTTCAAGACGTCAAAATATAGTTTTTCAATTCATTATATAATAATTTTGCGAAATTTTCAAGTAGTTAGGCGATATTTTGTGCCGCTTCGGCGGGAATTCCGGCAGCGGATCATGCTGAGGAATCGGAATCGGCTTCATATCCGTCAGGAAAGCGGAACTCCACTATGCGGCGGAAGAGCTCATTGTGTGCGGCTGAAATGTCCTCACGGCTTCCGCTGTAGGGTGCGACCGGAGACACATTTCTGACGGTTAGCAGTGTGTCGTCGGGCAGAGAATCAAACACCGGGTAGTACTTTGCAAATTCAAGCTCTGAGAAGAGTACGGCACAGTCGTCGACGGCGGAATCCGGGGTATATCCGAGCACAGAGTCAAGACTTGCGAAGATTCCGACATCATGCATCTCCTCGTAAAGCTCCGGATCGAGCAGGAATATCACTGAACTTCCGACCATGAACTCGTTTCTGAAGCGTTCAAACTCATCATTGTTAAAGGTGCGGTCAAAATTGAACATCATGCCGCGTTCCTCAAATTCACGCTGCTGCTCGGCAATCTTTTCGTCAGTATAGCAGGTTGCCGTGACGAGGGCGATGTTTGTGTTCTCATCGTCCGTGAGTGAACGCACGGCATCGATGAATTCGTTCGTTCCCGCGGAGTTAAAGTACGCGGGACCTGCATACATCATGTAATACTCAGGCGTACCGCGCCCGACGAGCTGTGCAATGCCGATCGCTAAGATAACGATCCCCGCAGTGACGGCAAGGATAACGCTTTTGTAGTGATACCAGACATTTTCAAGCCATCCGACATGTTTGACGGGCTCTTCTGGAGCCTCCGGTTCGACGGAGATTCCGCGCATACGGAGCAGACGTGCGGCATTTGATTCTGCCGGCTCGTCGGCATCATGAGAAACGGCGCTTTCTGTAATGTTTTGACCTTCGCTGCCTGTAGATGCAGTACCGTCTGTCGGCGGCGGACACCCTGCATTCGTTGCGCTGCCATCGGTCTCATCGGTCAGGAAATCGTTATTTCGGTTCTCATCCATAATAAACTCCAATCCTCCGCCGAGACGGCGGAGCAAACGGTTTTGAATCTCGAAGCTAATCTATCTGTCGCAAGGGTATGCATTGTTGAGCGCGGTTTGTGCTTCGTAAACGAATGCGTCGAGCTGTTCGTCACTGCCGGAGTCCATAGCTTTCCGAACTATACCCACGGTGCCGTCTTTCACAGCTTCGCTTATATCTCCGAAAACGGCTGCAAAGTCGTATACTGCGGACTTTGATATGATATCAAGCATATCTGCCGAGCGATTGTCCGGCAGTACCGTCACGTGAAGGTAGTCTACATATTTTTCGGTTACGTATCCGTATGATGCGGCGCACAGTCCGGACATGACGAGACCTACAAATTCTCCGCCCGTTGCGCCCGCGGTTACTGTCATCACCTGTGCTGATGCCCCGACAGCGGAACGTATCGGAGAGTCGGCATCGGCCTTCGGCATCGGCAGAACACCGATGTTCACGTCAGCGCTGCGGTAACTGTCGATATCGCGGATGGACCCGACAGTGAGCAGCGCGCCTCCTGCGGCAAACACACCCGCCGCAGTTTCTGCGGTCACTCCTGCGGTGCTCTCCGATTCCCGTATGCGTGCGGAAATGTTTATCGGGGCAGTGAGGGATTCATGTGTTACGGCGACGGTCGGAGTCGATCCGGCGTGCGATGCAACGTATGAGCCGCCTGCGGATACGTAGATTGCATCGTTTGAGGTGTCCCCGGCACTGACTGCGCCGATCGAACCGTCTGCGGTATTGCACAGCGCGGCGTATTCAAAAAAACGATCCCATGTGAAGCTGCCGTTTGCAGCTTCATCGTACGGAGACGTGTCGGTGAGAGAAGCCATAAGATCCCGGTTGAAGAATACTGCCGTGAGATCCTGCGACGCGGGCGTTGCTTCACCTGCCGCACCGTAGACCGCATAGCCTGCGCTCATAGCGCTGACGGACGAGGCGTTAAAGTACGGTTTAGATAGATCGAGGGCAGGAAGAGAACGGAGGTTTGTAAGCACTCCGGCAGATGCGAACGATGAAACGAGCCCTAAAGGAATACTCATCACATCCGAATAATACATGCCTGCCAGAGCGGCAGCCTTTGCATCATCAAGCATAGATTCCGCCTCTGCCGTGACGGCACTTACGGTGATGTTGTATTTGTCCTCAACCATCCTGTTTCGTGCCGAGACGGTGTCGGACAGATAGTTTAGACCATCGGGGTCGTAAAGTGCAGTGTCCGGTGATGTGATGAGAAATGTCGCGCCGTCAAAGTCGCGGTTCGGCAGGGCTTTCAGGTATGCCGATGCCATGACGGGAAGATCGGGGTCGCCCGTGTGGCGAAATTCCGTTGAAGCGGTCACGGGAGCTTCGGTATCCGTTTCGGTGACATTGGCATTGCCGTGCTTTGAACACGATGGGAATGACAGTGCAATTACGGCGGCGAAAGCCGCAGCGGCGGCACGGCGGAATTGCCGTCGGTAGCTTTTATTCATACTGTAATCTCCGAATCCGCGCCGCAGGTTCGGCGCAAAATTTTCAAAAAATGGTAAGTCAAATATTGTGCGTTGAATAAAACAGATACAAATGATAGAATAATATCATTGAATCACCGGTCGGGGATGCGGCGGTTCAAGTGTTCCACGCGGGTATCGGCGAGCAGCTTTGCAGTTATTGCTTCTCGTCGAAGGTACGGACACGCTCACGGTAAACCCCAGACAGAGAGGTGCGGCGCGAGCGGTCAGATCCCCGCCATTCGGGTATCGGATGGATGCGGCGGATATCGCGGCATAATATGCAGCCGTGATGAGCCGGAACATAAAAGATCATAAAGAAAGGACTGATCTATGATGAAGAGAATAAAGGCACTGAGATGGGCAGCAGCTGCGGCTGTGCTCGCTGCTGTGCTGGCACTCGGTGCGGCGGCAGCTCCGCGGACACCGAAGGTTGTGCGCGACGGAAGTGCGTACACGGGGGCGGTGCGTCTGAAGAACGGCACGACATATGTGCGTCTCAGGGAATTTGCGGAGTCGCTCGGCGGCGATGTCACATGGGACGGTAAGACAGGTGTTGCGGGGGTTTCCGCACCTTCGCTCACTGTGAGCGCAAAGAACGGCAGCAGCTACATTTTGGCGAACGGCAGGGCGCTCATATGTCCCGAGAACGTATTTATCGAGGATGGACGTACTTACGTTTCGCTTCGTGCGATAGGCGCTGCGTTCGGTTATGAGACCGGATGGAATGCCGACACATTTACGGCATCGCTTAAACGCGTGCGGAGTGCGATCGTTCCCGATTATGAGTATTATGACAGCGAGGATCTGTACTGGCTTTCGAGAATCGTTTCGGCTGAGGCACGCGGCGAAGTTCTCGCAGGAAAGCTCGCGGTCGCAACGGTCGTTATGAACCGCGTGCGCAGCGACTCGTTCCCGAACAGTGTTTACGGCGTTATATTTGATCGCGCCGGCGGTGTTCAGTTTACACCGGTTGCAAACGGTACGATCTACCGCAGCCCCGACAGCGAGAGCGTAATTGCAGCAAAGTTGTGTCTCGAGGGCGGCTCCGTAAACGGAGATATACTCTTCTTCCTGAATGCGCGCCTTGCGGAGAGTTTCTGGATAACTCAGAACAGAAGATACGTCATGACTGTGGGAAATCACGATTTCTACGCATGACAGGGATGATATCGGAGAGCGGTCCTGCGGTTGCGGACCCTCCTCCTGCGTCTTAGTTAAATACCCGCGATGAGGCTCACCGCTCCGAACGACTTTGATCGGAGCGTGAGAGCCTCCGTTTGATTTTACAGAGCTCTTTTGCCATACCGAACGAGTCGCGAATGATGTGTATGCGGGATTCGCGGTGATTTATGACCTTAACGGGGAGTTCACGGATCTTTGCGCCCCGCTGCAGTGCAAGCATGATTATTTCAAAGTCGAACGCCCAACCGTCAGTTTCCGCCTCGCTGAATATGTCACGTGCGAGATCTCCGCGGAATGCCTTTATACCGCACTGCGAATCGCTCAGCCGAAACCCGGCAAAGCCGGACAGCAGGTGCATATAAGCCTTTGAGGTCAGTCGGCGCAGCGTGGTGTAGCCGTTATATCCGTCGGGATGGATCGCGCGTGAGCCGATTACGGCATCGGCATCTCCCGAGCGGAGAACCTCGACGGCATCATGGATTACAGCTGTGCCGTATGCGAGATCACAGTCGGTGTAGACTACGGCATCGCCTGAAGATGCAAACACAGCGTGTCTCACCGCAGCACCCTTGCCGCGGTTTTGCTCCGAACGGATGCACCGCACCGACCCGCAGCGCAGCCCTTTGTCTTTCGGGACTGCATCGCAAGAGCCGTCCGTAGAACCGTCATCTGAGAATATGACCTCGTATTCGTCGCCAGAAGACGCGCAGAAGCTCTCAAGCTCATCAGTCAGCGCATCTGCGGTGTTGCGAACCGTCGATATTTCATTGTACATGGGTATCAGAACGCTGATCTTCAATGTGCTCTCCTTTTTAATCTTTTCTGTAAACTCGGAAATCCGTTTCCACCGTGACATCGAGAGATTTTAGTTCGCCTAGGCGTGATGCGGCACTGCTCGATGCTCTGTGGCAGAACGGCGTCATGCGGAACAGCGCCGATATTGCCGCTTCATCCGGCAGGTGCACGGAATAGCGCACGATAGTGGCGCACATCTCTGAGAAACCGTCGCCGGCCGCGGGACGGGATTCCTTTCGTATGACATCGTCGTACAGGACGGAGCGAAGCTCGATCAGGTGATCTGTCCCGGATGATGCCACAACTGTGATTCCGCCTTTTCGAAGGAGACGGCGGTTTTCCTCCCATGCGACGGGTGCAAACATTGACAGGACTGCATCTGCCGCACCGTCCCTTACGGGCAGGGAGAAGATGTTCCCTGTTATGAACGTGACATTCCGATCCGACGAACCGTTGTCTGTAGACCCGATCCCTCCGCGCCGTGCGAGAGACTCCGATACAGCCGCGCGCTGTGCAAGGTCGGTTGCGCATTTGGACGCATCGAAGGCTGCAACGCGCACGGGGCGGGGTAAAATTTTGGCTATGCGGCGCGTGTGGTATCCTTCACCGCACCCGGCGTCAATGAGAGTCAGATTCTCGCACGATGGAGAGTATTCATCTATGAGCCGTGCCGCTTCATCGGACAGTCTGTCGTACATTCCGAGGGAAAGAAACGCGACTCGCGAACGTACCATGTCCGCATCGTCGCCGGTGCGTCCGTTGCGTCCGCGCCCGGGAGGAAGCAGATTTACGTATCCCGAACGCGCAATGTCGTACGTGTGGCATCGGCTTGAGGCGCGACAGATTAGACTGCCGCCGTCACGTTCAAGACTGCCGCCGCAGACGGGGCATATGAGAATATCGAGTATGTCCTGCATAGATGTCTCCGAGATTATTTTGTGATGGTTTCGACGAGGACCGAATGGAGCGCATATCGCCGTGTGCTGACTCCGTTTGTACAGGTTGACATCGTCAAAATACGGCTGTCGGCATTTAGCTCGGCATCGGATTTCACATCCGATTTGTCGCGCAGCTCATTGAGAAAGGCGACGAATTTTTCGTCTGACTCAAAGTACGTGTCTATAAAGCCGGAGTCGTATGAGGTTTCATGGATCGAAAACGGCTTGAAAACGAATATCCCGTCGAAGGTATAGATGTATATTTTGGAATTGTTGAACACGTCCTCGCGGAAGAAATCCTCTACGGCATGGAACATGGCACCGGAGGTTATATTGTGACCGTACATGACCGTATTCCGGTTATTCGGTATGTACGGAGCGCAGCGGTAGTCAGCGAATATCGAGCCGTTAACGAGGTTATCGCCCGTATATGCATGATCGAGGTAGTACACGTTATCATCGCTTTGCGCCACCGGGTAATTGATGGAGGTGCCGGGAACGCTTATCCACGCATAGATGTCGGGATTTATGTTCTTGAGGGAATTCAGCGAGGCGCGCATCCGTTCAAGCTCCGCGGCATATGAGCGTTCGGACTGATTTGCACCGGAGGACAGCCCGTTCTTTATGATATCCTCCATAGTCGGAGTGAACGGGGACTGCGTATCGGATGCGAGCAGGGTTACGATGCCGTTGTCCGTCTGTGTGTCAGAGCCGATATTGAATGCGTTGTTGACACCGCTTGCTATGTTGTCGTATATCTTTTCGCTGCGGTACTTGTCGTATACGTTGCGGATGAGCGAAAGCGAGCTTGCGGCGCATATGACGCACAGTATTGTGATTGTTCCGAGACGAAGGATGTCGGGACCGCGCCGCCGTGGGCGCGATGCGGCACCTGTGTCTGCGAACGAGAACTCAGACAGCGATTTTGCAAAGCGGCTCTGCTCCTGTGTTTTAACTGCATCATTGTCGCCGGGCATCATTGTATCGCCCGACGACTCGCACCGGGGCTTGTCCGTATCCGGCTCATCGCTCTCAGCAGAAGCACGGGCGCAGTCCGTACACTCTTCCTTGACGACTTCGTTTTGCGTGCAGGGATCGGCGGATGCGGCTGCACAGCAGTCATTATTTGCGGGAGGCGCTGACGGCGCGTCGGACTCTGGCATGTTTCGGACGGATATTTCGTTCGGCTCTGCCGTGTCAAACGTGCCTGCAGCGGCTCTCCTCTTTTTTTTCTTCTTTCCGGATCCCATAGATGAAATGCCTTTCGACTGAGACGGCCGCGTTCTGCGGCTCTTCTTATATCGATATTATATAATGCTTGTGCGAATTTTACAATAGAAATATAAAACAATTATCTTTAATTTTACATCTGATATATCGCTCATCAAAAAACAGGATTTTTGAGCGAATAACCGCCGACATGAGAGGGAAGAATATACTTCGCGGGCGAAAGCATATTTCTTTGCGAGATTTTTCCCGAAAGGTATTGACAAAAAAACGGAGGTTTGATATAATAAATAACGTTGTAGCGGTATTGTGTAAAGGTAGCACGACAGACTCTGACTCTGTTTGTTGGGGTTCGAATCCCTATACCGCTGAACACGGCAGTCTCTTAAGACTGCCGTTTCTTTTTATATCAGAAGTCCGATGGATAAGCCCACCTCGAAATGAATTCTGCTGACAGATGCTTCGCAGTGTTAAAACTACGGTATCGTCGGCAAGACGACGACAAATTTCGGTGTTCCGCTTGACTTTATCCGAATATTGTTGTATCATATTAAAGTGATAAAGTATAGTGAACGGAGACGGATAATGAAAAGCTTTCATTCGGAACTGATGGAGAACCTTTATCGGGCGATCGTAAAGATAGACAGCACCGAGGAGTGTCGCAGCTTCTTTGAGGATGTGTGCACGGTCAAGGAATTGCAGGATATAGCACAGCGACTCAAGGTGGCGGAGATGCTCGATGCGGGCTCCAGCTATCAGGAGGTGTCGCACGCGACAGGTGCGAGCACGGCGACCATAAGCCGTGTCAACAAGTGCCTCGTGTACGGCAGCGGCGGATATGAGAGTATTATACGTAAGCTCGATGCCGATGCCGAAGCCGGATCTGAAGCAGGACGGGCAGAGTGACTTTTGACCGAGCCTGCCGGGGATTGCCTTGAAACGCTGCGGTGCCGTGAGATCATGCGGCGTGACGGCCATCGGAGAGAGATATTTTGAAAGGCTGAGAGATGCCCGTATTCGGGCAACTCTCAGCCTTTTCTATTCTTGCTATCATGTACCGTTCGGCGCACCTCTGCAAACGCTGTATCCTCACCCTCGGCAGCGAGCAGCTTCAGCCAACCTTCCAGCAGACGCTCCGTTTCCGGATGCATACGATCACGAGCGCGGACCGCAAGAAAGTATTCGAGCGGTTCGCGGTCGGTATAGGCGTTCCCACGGTAGGTTTTGCTTGCCGCAAGACGGTCGCAGAACATCTCTGCCGCAAACCTTATCGGCATCTCTACGGGTTCATACCGTCGGCTTTTTGGATTTACATCGTACCAATACTCAAAGTGGTGGCGATTTCTCCCTTTGTGGTGGAGCCACGCGCGGGAATAGCCTACTATTTCACGCTCACGGTCGTTTGGACTGCGGTCTCCCTGATAGTATCGCATGCCGGATATGAACTCGGCGGGAGAAAATTTTGAGAGATCGTGCAGAATTCCGCGCAGCGGAATTCCTGCCTTGATGCAGTGCACGAGAACGAGGTGTCGGTGGTGTGACACGACTCGAAGGTGGCGCAGCGGATGCAGCATCGATCATCCTCCGATCTTCTTCAGTGCTGCGGCGTACCAGCCGTTTTCGCGTCGCTCGGACACGAGCGTGAAGCCGGCTGATTTGAGAGCTGCGAGTGTCTCCTCCGCTCTCTCACAGATGATGCCGGACACGATCAGTACAGCGTCGTCCGTCAGATATCTGCCGATGTCCGGTGCCAGACGGATTATAACATCGGCAACGATGTTTACCGCGGCTATATCAAACAGCTCCGGCTTTACCTCGGACACGAGATCGGACACCTCACAGTGAACGTTCGGCGTCTGATTCAGCTCTGTGTTCTCGCGGGCGACACGTACCGCATCAGGGTCGATATCGCACGCAAGGCACTCTGAGGCGCCGAGCTTTGACGCGCAAATCGCGAGAATTCCCGACCCGCAGCCGACATCTATCATTCGGTCGTCGGGGCGTGTATATTCCTCGAGAAGTGCGGCGCACAGCCGTGTCGTCTCATGTGTTCCCGTGCCGAACGCCATACCGGGATCCATCAGAACGACTATGTCGTCCGGTGACGGCTCGTATTGCTCCCAAACGGGGACTATCATGATCCGTTTGCCACAGCGTAGCGGCTTGTAATATTGCTTCCACGAATCTGCCCAGTCCTCCTCGGATACCGAGGTGTGGGTCAGCTTGAAATCGATTCCGGCATCTGCAAGCCGCTCGCGGATGAACAACTCCGACTCTGCCGGGGAAGCTGAGGCTGATACGAAGACCGACACCGCCGAGTGAGAGCGGTCAGCGGTCAGCAGTGACTCGTCTACAAGTTCACCGTAAACGCCTGACAGCAGCTCGTCAAGGTCTGAGTAGTCTTCGGTCATAAGCCCCGTGCCGACCATCGACATGACGGATTCGACCGTGCCGACGTTTTCGGCACCGCATTCCGCCTTGATCTGTATCCAATTATCACTCATCGGTCAATCCCCGTCTTTCTTTATTTGAAGAATCGTTTGAAAAACTTTGTGCGCTTTGTATAGTTGTTCTCTCCGCATGAGTCGGCGAAGCGGCGCAGAAGCTCTTTCTGCTCCTCTGACAGATTTTTCGGAACCTCAACGTTTACCGTAACGTACAGATTGCCGCGTCCCTTGCCGTTTACGTACTTTATGCCCTTCTGTTTCAGCGTAAACGTGGTTCCCGTCTGTGTGCCCTCAGGGACAGTGTACTTTTCCTTGCCCTCGAGGGTCGGAATCTCAATTTCGGCACCGAGGGTAGCCTCGGTATATGTTATCGGGACTTCGCAGTACAGGTCATATCCCTCGCGCTCAAATACCGCATGAGGTCTGACACTTACGATTATGTTGAGATCTCCTGCGGGACCGCCGTTCAGACCGTCGTTACCCTGACCGCGCAGTGCGATTCGCTGGCCGTCGTCGATTCCGGCAGGGATATTCACTTCGAGTTTCTTCGGAGTCTTGACGAAACCGCTTCCGTGACAGGTGCGGCACGGCTTTTCAATTATACGTCCCGTGCCGCGGCACGCATCGCACGGTTTTGACGACTGCATATATCCGAGAGGTGTGCGCTGCTGAACCTTTATCTGGCCGGATCCGCCGCACTTCTGACAGGTCTTGGGGGACGTACCCTTTTCCGCACCGGAGCCTCCGCAGTCGGAGCACTTCTGCACGCGCCCGAACGAAACCTCACGCTTGACGCCGAATGCTGCTTCTTCAAATGTGAGCGTTACACGCACATTTATATCATCGCCGCGCATCGGACCGTTCCGGCGGGAAGACGATCCGCCGCCGAAAAAGCTCGAGAATATGTCACTGATATCGAATCCGAAGTCGCCGAATCCACCGAAACCGGCACCCCCGCCGCCGGACGCCGGATCAAATGCCGCATGTCCGTAGGCATCGTATTTCGCTTTTTTGTCAGGGTCTGAGAGAACGTCGTATGCCTCTCCGACCTCCTTGAACTTCTGCTCGGCTTCCTTGTCGCCCGGGTTCATATCGGGATGGTATTGCTTTGCAAGGCGTCTGTACGCTTTCTTTATTTCATCGGCGGACGCTTCCTTTGAAACTCCGAGTACCTCATAGTAGTCACGTTTGTCAGCCATATTCCTATCCTTTCTCACGGAAATCGAGGGCGGTGGGGCGGGACCCGTCTCAAATGAAACTGTCCCGCCCGTACCGTCCTCGATGACGGATCATTACTTGTCGCTCTTGTCCTCGAAGTCGGCGCTGTAGTAGGTTCCGTCATTGCCTGTGTTCTGCTGCTGCCCCATATCGGCTCCGGCAGCACCGCCCTGCGGATTGCTCTCGGCATAGAGCTTTTCGGCGAGCGGATAGAACGCCTTTTCAAGTGCTTCTGTATCGGCTTTGATGGCTTCGATATCGTCGCCCTTTACGGTCTCCTTCAGCTTGTCGATTGCGGCACGGACGGATGCTTTATCCT
>CAKSEM010000020.1 GCA_934446485.1 uncultured Eubacteriales bacterium
TCCGTAGTCACGGAAGATCTTGAAACAGATCCACATGACATATCCGAGAATATCACCGATAAACCCGATGATCGTGCTGAAAATATGACCCATTGAAATTGCAACTCCCCTCCGGCGCCGTGCGCCAAGATAGCATGGATTATGTATGTCTGCGACCGCTCACCGAGCGACGCTGCCGGATTTAGGAAAGAGTCTGAATACAACCTTTCCGTATATTGAGTCCTCACCTACGAACGGATCGGACCAGAACCTGGCGTCATAAGAGTGACACCGATTGTCTCCGAGAAGATAATATTTTCCCTCAGGCACCGTGACGGCAGCTATCGACTCATCGGAAAATTTCCCGACGTAAGTCTCTTCGAGCGGCTCCGTCGCACCGTCTATATAGACCCTGCCGTGACGTATCTCGACCGTCTCACCCGGAAGCCCGATCACGCGCTTCATTACGTATCGCTCGTCGATTTCGGGATGGCTGAAAATCACGATATCGCCGCGCGAGGGCGATTCTCCGCGATATGCGGTTCTGAGGGCGATGATCAGCGACCCCCGTTCAACAGTATCTGCCATAGACTCGCTCGGAACTATGGCAGATATTATGAGACAGGTATTGATCAGAATCGCCGTGAGCACCGCCGACAGAGGTATGATGAGCCATCTGAGCGCACTCCGAAGGCTCTGCCTGTCAGCGTGAGCGGATGAGTTCTCGGACTTATTCGTCCTCTTCATCTTCCTCGTCGTATTCATCGTCGTCGTGCTTCTTCTTGCGAGTCACCGCACGCTTGAGACGCCGCCAATAGAAGCCGATTGCGGCTCCGGCTGCAATCACGACACCGGCAACTATCTGAATAATATACGTCATAGCTGACGGATCGATATATGCCGCTGCATATGACACGCACATTACCATTGCACAAACAAGGAAGAAGAGGAATGACAGAAGCTTTTTCATATTGTTCTCCGTTCTGCTGCCAGGTACGGCAGCCAAATTTAACAAATTTTCAGGGTTGAGCATTATCCGGGGGCGACAAATTCTCGATGCGAAGATGCTCCGCATCGGCGGACCTGCGACGCGCTGATGTAAGACGTTCGCTATGAAACTGTGCACACAGGTCAGTTTGCGTCGTAAAATGGATATTCGATCTCTTTCACATCCACTATAGTCCAGTTTTTAGGATCTCTTATGTTTCCGACGATCTCGTAGGTTACAAGCTCCTTGTCCCTGATATACCCTTCCGAACTGTTCAGGTAGAAGTAGCGCGGTGTTTTGTCGTCAAGCGGCACATCGTCTATCGCACGTCCGTAAGCCGAATAATCGATGTCGAGCGCCTTCAGAACCGTTGCTCTGATATTGTCCTGCGAGAGCGGACGTGAGTCGTATTTCAGCGGCTGTCCGTCCGAAACGCCCGCCGGCTTCACCATAAGCGTAATCTGACGTGTCTGCGAATAAGTATCTTCCTCCAGGCGCTTGAAGTATCCTGTGCGTCCGTGATCGGCTGTAATAATGATCGTCGTATCCTCATAGAGACCGAGCTCCTTGAGATCGGCTATATACTGTCCGATCATCTTGAAGTTTCCGCGGATCTGCCCCTGCATCTCCTCGGTGGTATATCCGGTCGCTTTGCGGCGGTTCCCCTCTGCATCCATAGTATACGGATCGTGCGCTCCTCTCATGTGATAGAAGATAAACGATCCCTTGCTGTCATTCTTGACACTGAGTCCGTCAGCAACGAGGTTTGCATAGAAGGCAGGGTCATCGGTCGAATGAATATCCGAGGCGGTCGTGGCATCAGCTGTTTCGTTTATATTCTCAAGATCTCCCGTATAGCACCAGAAGAACGGCTTCATGGTAAGCGGTGAGTAACGGTACATGGAGAGATCGAGCATTGCAGTCATCATCGCCCGTACATTCGGCCGCCTTACCTGCGTTCCAATATTGTCGATCTTGCCCTCGGCGTTACTTGTATTCTTTATAACGTAGTTGACGTCGGTGTAAATCTTTGACTGATATCCTGCGTTCTTAATATCTTTGAGGAACGTGCCCTCGGTCCATGCCTTTTTGAAGTAGCTGTAAATCGGAATGTCGTACTCACACTTCACGCCCGTGAGGAAGTAAGTGACCGACGGGAAGGTTCTCGAATACGATCCGCAAACATTGTCGTAGGTCGTAAAGTCCCTAAATCCGTCCTTCAGCTCGGGATAAGCCTCAAACAACTCCTCCTGCCAGTTATAGTCAAAACGGTCAAGCAGGAAAATTATTACGTTCTTCTGAGGCGATACCTCATAGATAGTGGAATTCGAAAGATACCCGTTGCTGACAACATCGACGAAGTCGCTAGTAACTACGAGCTTTACAAGACCGGCAGTCTGCATGAGCACTATGAGTGCTGACACAAACGATACCATGCGCCGCCATGTCTTGCGGCTGAAATACTGAACGATGAACGGTATTATAAATATCACCGCCCATATGAGAAGATTGACGAGCATAGTTTTCGTCATAGTCTCCCACTGTATCTCGGAACCGTCAAGTGAATCCATGTGCTTTCCGAGGAAATTGCACTGTATGTAAGCACAAACGGTCGATGAGAAGATGACAGTCACAAAAAAGTTGAAGATCTTTCCGCGGAAAATGAAGAGCACAAGCGTCATCAGCGCGAACAGCGATACACCCAGTATCACTGTAGGCGGCAGAAGGTCGTCTATCGAAAAAGTATAAAAATTGAGATTGCCTATATATACTTCGAGTATTCCGAAAACGAAGATAGTATATACAAATGCAAGAGATGCGAGCGCGGCAACGGTCAGTCGTTTATACCACGGTCTGCGATCCTGCCAAAGCTCGCGGCATTTGTCTCCGAAGGTCGCGCGGTGTCGCTTCTTCTTCGGCGGCTTGTTGCCTGCGGGCTTGTCCGCCGGAGTGTCCGGCTGAAGTTGTTCGTTCTTTTCGTTATCCATCATATTCTCCTTTACACAGTCTTTTTTAGCGCTGCGCGCCTTACAAAGACGGTCAGATCACCCACGAGATACCCGTGCGCACAGCGCAAATACCCATGATACTCTTAATTATAATACAAGTATTATACCACACTTTGTCAATATAGTTAAGTGTCACAGAAGATATAATTCTTAAGAATTTATTAAGATGCTCACGGGGTGTAATCAAACATTGAATCTGAACAGCACCACATCACCGTCACAGATCACATAGTCTTTACCTTCGCTTCTGACCAACCCGCGCTCTTTTGCGGCATTGTAGGAACCGCTTTCAACAAGGTCGTCGAACGAAACGACCTCTGCGCGGATAAAGCCGCGTTCAAAGTCAGAATGGATCTTGCCCGCAGCCTGCGGCGCCTTAGTTCCGCGGACAATCGTCCACGCGCGTACCTCCTTCGGCCCCGCCGTAAGGTAACTGATATATCCGAGAAGAGAGTAGCTTGCCTTTATCAGTCGGTCAAGCCCGCTTTCGGCTATTCCCATCTCCTCAAGGAACTCCTTCTTTTCAGACGGATCGAGCTCCGCGATCTCCGCCTCTATCCCGGCACAAACGGGCACGACCTCTGCACCTTCTGCGGCTGCCGCCTCGACAAGCCTTGCATAATACGGGTTACCGTCGCAGCCGGACGCCTCATCCTCGGAAACATTTGCAACATATATAACGGGCTTCAGAGTAAGGAGCGACACATCCGCTATATGTTCACGCTCCTCATCCGAAAGCTCTATCGCGCGCGCGCATTTTCCCTCCTCCAAAGCCGCCTTGACTCGGAGAAGCGTGTCCAGTGTATCCTGAAGGCTGCGGTCTCCCTTCAGGAGCTTTTCGGTCTTTGCGATCTTGCGTTCAACAGCATCAATGTCGGAGAATATGAGCTCCAGATTTATCGTTTCAAGATCGCGCACGGGATCCACGCTTCCGTCCACGTGAATAATGTCATCGTCATCAAAGCAGCGCAGCACATGAACGACCGCATCGACATCGCGTATATGCGACAGAAACTTGTTGCCGAGTCCCTCTCCCTTTGAAGCACCGCGAACGAGCCCCGCAATATCGACAAACTCCACCGTTGCCGGAGTATAAAGCTCCGGGTGGTACATATCGTTCAAAACGTCAAGCCGCCGATCCGGGACACGGACTATGCCGACATTCGGATCTATCGTACAGAACGGGTAATTGGCACTTGCGGCGCCCGCTCCGGTTATTGCGTTAAACAGTGTGCTCTTTCCCACATTCGGAAGTCCGATTATTCCAAGTTTCATATTTTTGAGTCTCAGCCTTTCATTAATAATCCGCGATGATATATCGCGGAGAGCTTGATTCAGATGACAATTTACTATATGATATCACAAAGTGACCGTTCTTTCAATAGCGCCGATATAAAAAATCAGATGTGTTTTTCCGTGCCGTCACACAAATATCACATACGTTCGGTAAACTTTAGGACAAAGACACGGGAAAATATTCCGCACTCGGAACGTTTCCGCACGTCTGAATAAAGTATTTGACAAACGGTGTCTTTTATTGTATAATACTTAAAGTACATAACTTTCATGAGAGGAGCCATAGCTATGGGAACCAAGATACTTGTAGTTGACGACGATCCGAATATCTGCGATCTGCTCAGACTGTACTTTGAAAATGAGGGATATGAGGTAAAAACCGCAAACGACGGAGCCGACGGCGTCAGTTTCTTCAAGATGTACGAGCCCGACCTCGTTCTGCTTGACATAATGCTCCCGAAGAAGGACGGCTGGCAGGTATGCCGTGAGATCCGAGAGGTTTCGTCAAAGCCCGTTATCATGATTACCGCAAAGGGAGAAGTCTTCGATAAGGTTCTCGGTCTTGAGCTCGGTGCAGACGACTTCGTGGTAAAGCCCTTTGATATGAAGGAGCTCTCCGCACGCATTAAAGCAGTGCTCAGACGCTATTCGGCACACGACAATCAGAACGAAGATGAAGTTATAAAGTTCGAAAACATCGAGATCAGTCTGCAGAAATATGAGCTGAAGCTGAACGGAAAGCCCGTTGACATTCCGCCTAAGGAGCTTGAGCTGCTCTACTTCCTTGCATCAAATTTCAACCGTGTCTTCACGAGAGATCAGCTTCTCGACAAGGTTTGGGGATTTGATTATCTCGGCGACTCGCGCACAGTTGACGTTCACGTAAAGAGACTTCGCGAAAAGCTCGAAGGCGTAAGCGACAAATGGTCGCTTAAGACCGTGTGGGGTGTCGGCTATAAGTTCGAACACATTCAGTAATTCCCACACAACCAAGATGACAGAGACCGTTGCAGAGAAAGCTACTCTGCAACGGTATTTGTGCATTTTGAGCTTTAGCCGGCTGCGACCAAGGTTCAGCCAAAGCGCACGGAGGATTGCCCATGTTCAAAAGCGTATTCATAAAATACGTAACCGCGTTTATGCTCATAAATATCGTGTGTATGTTCATACTGACCACGATCATAACATCAACTATCAACTCATACAGCACGGACATAAAGACTCAAACGCTTGAAAACGCGGCAGTCTACATTTCCGACTATGTTACCTCGGGCATGGAGCTGTGCTCCATTTATGACATGAGAGACTACGTCGGCGTCTATTCATCAACGCTCATACGGTTTCTCAATGTCATGAGCGTAAACGTAGACGACTTCGTTATGTTCCTTGTGGATGAGAACGGTGAGCTCGTTCTGTCGGGAGGCGCAGAAATCGCGAAGAAGTTCGGCGGAAATGACGGCAGATTTATGCCGAATGAAGCTCACTATCACATTCCGGCATCGTATATATCAAATGTTTCACGGTCGGACAGCTACAGCGAGATATCCACTCTCGACGGACTGTTTGATAAAGATTACATAGTGTATTCAATTCCGCAGCGCAACGAGAACGGTGAATTTATCGGTGCGGTCGTTGCCTGCGCCGCAAACTCCGGTATGAACAACCTCCTGTACGGCGTGATAAAAACGATATTCATGTCAACGCTCTGGATAATTCTCGCACTGCTCGTTACGGTATACTTTATCAGTGAACGGCTTATATCTCCGATACGTGCAATGAGCCGTGCGGCAAAATCGTTCGCCAAAGGACAGTTCGACGTCAGGGTGCCCGTCAAGGGCAACGACGAGGTAGCCGAGCTTGCCACGGCATTCAACAACATGGCGGCATCCCTTGCAAGCAACGAAGAGATGCGGCGGATGTTTCTTGCCAATGTATCGCACGATCTGCGCACTCCGATGACCACGATCTCCGGCTTCATAGACGGTATAATCGACGGTGCGATTCCGCCGGAAAAGCACGAATACTACCTCAGCATCATAGCGTCCGAGGTGCGCAGGCTGTCACGCCTCGTCTCTACCCTGCTCGATATCACAAAAATCCAGGCGGGCGAGCGCAAATTTACAATGGTGCCGTTCGATATATGCGAAATGTGTCGACAGGTACTCATCTCGTCAGAACAGCGCATTGAGGCAAAGCACCTAGATGTTTCATTCATATGCGACTCCGACAATATGTTCGCCCTCGGTGATGTCGATGCAATACATCAGATAATTTATAATCTGCTCGACAATGCAATCAAGTTCTCTTATGACGGCGGAAAGTACGAGATATCAATAACCGAACGCAATGAAAAAATCGTAACGAGTGTTTACAATGAAGGGGTCGGTATATCCGAAGAGGATCTGCCGTACGTATTCGACCGCTTCTACAAGAGCGACAAGAGCCGCGGACTCGACAAGACAGGCGTCGGACTCGGACTCTATATCGCCCGCACCATCATAGAAGCACATAATGAGACTATAAAGGTCGAAAGCGAACACGGCAAGTGGTGCCGCTTCACATTCACGCTGCCCGTATCATCGCCTCCCGCAAAGAGCGTTCCCGACGGTCCTGTGACGAACACCGGAGGAAATAACAGATGAAATATGTTGCAACGTGTCTCTTCGGGCTCGAAAGTCTCCTCGGCGGCGAAATCGAAGCTCTCGGATACAGACGTCTCGAAACGATAGACGGACGTGTAGTATTTGAAGGCGATGCCGGTGCGGCAGCGCGCTCAAACATCAACCTGCGCTTTGCCGAGCGGTTATATCTTCTGATTGGCAATTTCACGGCAGTGACTTTTGACGAGCTCTTTGAAAATGTCGCCGCTCTCCCGCTCGAAGACTGCTTTGCCTCAAGCGACGAGTATCCGGTCACTGGACACTCGATTCGCAGCACGCTCTTCTCCGTTCCCGACTGTCAGCGCATAATAAAAAAGGCTGTATCCGTCAGACTGTGCCGCCATTACGGATTGAACCGAATGCCTGAAAACGGTACGCGGAAGAGAATAGAATTCTTCATATTAAAAGACAGGGTATCGATCATGATAGACCTGTCGGGCATACCGCTGCACAAACGCGGCTACCGCCCTGAAACCGTAGCGGCACCGCTGCGCGAAACGCTCGCCGCAGCCATCGTTGCTCTTTCACGTCCTCGTGAAGGCGTGCTTCTGAGAGATCCGTTCTGCGGTTCAGGTACGATAGTGACAGAGGGTGCGATGATGATGAAGAATATAGCTCCCGGTCTGCACCGCACCTTTGCCGCCGAAAGCTACGGGCTCTTTTCTGACGAGTCGTGGTCGGATGCACGTGCAGAAGCGGAAAGTGCTGTCACCGAAACCTCATTCCGTGCGCTCGGTTCCGACATCGATCCGGAATGTGTCAGAATCTCGCTTGAGAGCGCCCGCCGGGCAGGCGTTTCCGATATCACCGACTTTATCCGCATGGATGCTCTGACCCTTGAAAGCGGCGGCGTGCGCGGCACAGTCGTCACAAACCCACCGTACGGCGAACGGCTTATGTCGCATGAAGAAGCGGAGGAGCTCTACCGCGGAATGGGCAAGTGTTTCATGAACCTCATCCCGTGGCAATTCTACATTCTGACACAGAACGAAAGCTTTCCGAGACTGTTCGGCAGACGTGCCGACAAGATCCGCCGGCTGTACAACGGCATGATACCGTGTTATCTGTATCAGTACTTCAAAAACCCCAAAAAAGGAAACCCGGAAAAGAAAGGACAAATAAATGGATAGCAATAATAACAGCAAGACATCCGGCTGGTTCGGTGAGTTTCTCAAATCACGAATCTTCACTTCACAGCCGCATATGTGGCACCGAATACGTCCGAAATGGCTCCGAATATCGATACGGATCCTAGGACTGCTCACATGGCTCGTTTATCCGATCGTCTGCCTTTGGAGCGCCGAATATATAAATTTCTTCGGCTACAAATCCCCGAATTTCGCATACAGCAGCATCTTTGATAGCCGCCCTATCGTGGTACTGTTCGATCTTATTCTGCTGTATACCCTGTCAATCCTGCTTGCTCTCATATTTAAGCGTCTGTCAATATCGTGCATCGTACTCGGCGGAATGTCTTTCGCCGTCTCCCTCGCAAGCTACTTGAAATTTCAGGTCACCGGCGAATATATGTATCCGTGGGACTTCCAGCAGGCGGGAAATGTGGGTACTCTCTCGGATTACATAAATACGGTAATTCCTCGTGAGTTTGTCTACCTGTTCGCCGTTCTTGCCCTCGGAGCACTTATAGTTCTGATATCAAGAGTCTCGGTACCGGTACGCTGGATCATCAGAGTACCGGCGGCACTCATTGCCGTGCTTGCGATCTTTCTTACCTACAGCCAGACCGACAACGCAACTAAGCTCGCAGCGGACTTTAACATGAGTTTCGTCGACGGCGCACTTCAGGAGTCGAATTACATAAGCAACGGCTTCGTCGGCGCATTTACGCTTAACATTCTGTCAAGCTCCAATAAAGCCCCGGATGGATACTCGGAAGAAACGGTAACATCGATCATGGACCGTTATTCCGCAACCCAGTCACAGGAAAACTTCGACTCACCGGATATAATCCTCATACTTCAGGAGAGCTTCTGGGATGTAAAGCAGCTTCCGAGGTGCAATTTCACACGTGACCCGCTCGAAAACTTCCGCAAGATCGCAGCGCGCGGCGGCGCATACAGCGGAAAATTCTATACAACTGCCTTCGGCGGCGGAACGGTAAGACCCGAATTTGAGGTTTTGACCGGACTTACCGCAGACAATCTCCCGAGCGGCAGCGTACCATATCAGTATCTGTCTCAAGCGATCGACAGCTACCCGCAGCGTCTGAAATCGCTCGGCTACTCAACGACTGCCCTGCACCCTTACTTTGCGACCTTTTACATGAGAAACACAAAGTACCCGCTCGTAGGGTTTGACAGCACATACTTTGCAGATGACCTCAGTGCCATCGACTCTGTAGAAGCCACGATTCGCGGCTCTCAGATATCGGATGAGACATTCGTTCAATATATCGAGCATTTTCTCGAGGAAAAGGAATCCCCCGCCTTCATATTCGGAATAAGCATGGAGGGACACCAACCGTATCCCAACAAGTTCACGGATGAGGAATTTGATGTGCGTGTCGAATGCAGCAGCCTTAACGACGAACTCCTAAATATCCTGAATCAGTACACGCAATGTGCAGCCGATGCAGACAGATCCATTGCCGATCTCGTCGATTACATCGACGGTCGCGATCGAGATACGGTTCTCGTCGTCTTCGGAGATCACGCTCCGACACTGGGAGCCAACCATGCCGTTTACTGCGCAACCGGATTCGCCCCGACGGATCGTGCATATACCGATGAAGAACGCCGCGCCATGTTCAGTACACCGTTCCTCGTATATTCAAATTATGAGCTCGGTGAATCCGACATACTGAAAAAGGGAGATAACAACACTGTATCATCTTATAATCTTCTTAACGGCGTGTTTGAACTGATCGGTGCGCCGCGGACCGCATATATGTCCTTCCTTGAGGATTTCAACAAAACCGCACCCGGATATAACTCTAAGATCGGCTCGACCGATCCTGCTGTTCTGGAATTTGCAAACGAACATAAAATTCTGACGTACGACAGAATATTCGGGAAGAATTATTCCAAAGAGGACTGACGTTTTGAATAAAATCTGCCCTCCCCGATGATAATATCTTGAAATGGTACTATCATCAGGGAGGGATTTATTTGCCGCAGAATACAGATCGCCTCGTGCGAGATTTTGACTCAAATATACAGACCATGGACGGTGTATTGCGGGTTGGTGAGAGCTTTGACATAATAAAGCGTGAAATGGAGATCGCATCAAAGCGCATCGTTATGTATTATATCGACGGCTTCGTCAAGGCAGAACTGATGCAGAAGCTGATGCTCTATCTCGTAACTCTTGACGATGTCGGCGACGGCAGCGACGGCGCTGCCGAACGGTTTGCAAGATGTTCGGTGCCGAGCGTAGAGGTAACGGTCACCGACTCTGTCGATGAACTGACACTTATGGTGATGAGCGGGTGTACGGGGTTCTTTTCGGAGGGATTCGGCGCAAATGCCATAATCATAGATGCCAGAACCTATCCGGCACGCACGACTGAGGAACCCGAAAACGATCGCGTCATGCGCGGAAGCCGTGACGGTTTTGTTGAAACTATCATATTTAATACAGCCATGATTCGCAGGCGAATACGCGATCCGCGCTTCACCGTCAAATATGTCAATGCAGGACGCAAGACCCGAACCGACCTCGCACTTTGCTACATGGACGGCAAAGCCGATCCGTCATATGTTGAAGAACTCTCAAAGCGCCTCTCCGAGCTTGACACTGATTCTCTCGTCCTCGGACACCAGAGTGTCGCAGAATCTCTGATTCATGACCGATGGTACAATCCGTTTCCTAAAATCCGCTCAACCGAACGTCCCGATGCCGCAGCCGCAACGATTCTTGAGGGGGGGATCGTTCTTCTATGCGACAACAGCCCGGAGGCTATGATATTCCCCACTTCGATCTTCGATTTTCTCCAGGAAACCGATGACTACTACTTCCCTCCGCTGACCGGAACCTATCTGAGGCTGCTTCGCCACATAATATTCTGGTTTACGGTGCTGCTTACACCGGTTTGGTACCTTTTGCTTCGCCACTCCGCATCCCTGCCGGAATGGCTCAGATTTATCGTTCCCGATGACCCCGGCGCTCTGCCCATCATAGTTCAGCTGTTCCTGACGGAATTTGCGCTTGACGGATTGAAGCTCGCTTCTCTCAACACACCGAGCGTCCTCTCAAATTCACTGTCTGTAGTCGGGGGACTCCTGCTCGGTGACTTTGCCGTAACCGTCGGTTGGCTTTCACCGGACGTGATACTGTATATGGCATTCGTCGGAATTGCGAACTTTACTCAATCAAGCTACGAACTCGGATACGCCTTCAAATATATGCGTATGCTGACACTTCTGTTAACCGCAATATTTGACATATGGGGATTCATCGCCGCAATTGTGACATCTCTCGTGCTGATAGCGTCGAACCGAACGGCAAACGGCAGCCGCAGTTATCTCTATCCGTTGATTCCGTTTAACGGTTGCGCGCTGTCACGCCTTATCTTCAGGCTAAAAAAATCAGAATAGCTTGTAACATAACGCAAAATGCGGTATAATTAAGGCGTGCCGACCACGGCACGCCTTAACTATATATGAGCATCGGAGGTAAACCTACATGAAAACCGCAGTAAAACTCGCTGCAGCACTGCTGCTCGCCGTTGCCGTACTCTTCTCCGCAACCGCGTGCGGAAATTCGGGCACACCCCGTCAGTCTGAGACCGTTGCCGTCGCACAGACTTCAGCTGAAACCGCAGACAAAAAGATCACGCTGACAGTTGAAGTGATCGACAAAGAAGGCAAATCAACCGAGTTTACTATCAAAACAGATAAAGACAATCTCGGAGCAGCTCTGATTGACGAAGGGCTCGTCGAAGGAGAGGTCGGCGAATACGGTCTTTACATAACGACCGTCAACGGAATCGTAGCCGATTACAAGACCGACGGGGCGTACTGGGCACTCAGCCGGAACGGTGAATACCTGATGACCGGCGCAGACTCAACGCCGATCGCTGACGGTGACCATTATGAAATCACATACACTGTGAACTGACCGTTTGCTTCACCTCATCAAGCAGAAGTGCATCAGGCTTCAGCTCCGCACCACTCACTCAAAACACCGTGAAGTGCTGCGGAGCTGCTGCCGTGTACCCTTGCGATCGGTACATTCTGCCGCTTTGCCTCCCGGGTTGCGCTTATCACCATTTTATGAGATACCGTATTGGTAAAAAGGATCAATAGATCAGGACATCCCATGCGCTTTGCAACCGAACCGTTCTCCTTGGTAAAGATCTTAGCGCGATGTCCGTACTCTTTGCAGATAGCAGCATACTTGCACTCCATACATTCATTTCCGCCGACTATTACTATGCTCATATAAATTTCCTCCGGAAAATCAAGTTAGACATAGCTAACTCTACGATATACGTGTTAATATAATTCGGTTTGAACCGGCAAAATCTCAGTTAGCCGACGCTAACCAGAATTCTTAAATTAAGTCGGCAGACAATACCGACAGATGTAGTATATCATATCACTGAATGTCTGTCAATATAAAATCGCAGAAAATGTCAGATCAGCAGCGTTAAGTGTAAATATCACAAATTTTATTGCAAATTCTTCGTTTCTTCTCTTGACAATTCACACCGATTGTAGTAAAATAATATGCGTCGCCGGTTGAACGGAGACAATATGCTACTGTGGCTCAGTTGGTAGAGCAGTTGATTCGTAATCAACAGGTCGCCGGTTCGAGTCCGGCCAGTAGCTCTTTCGAGAAGCTGTACAATACATTGTGCAGCTT
>CAKSEM010000021.1 GCA_934446485.1 uncultured Eubacteriales bacterium
ATGAAAGGGTTGAAATTTCCGGATATCAGCTTTACAAATGAGAGAAGGAATACTGCGAGCGCAAATATCTTTGAACCCAGCTCCTTCGTGAGGAAAGCAGGCATACTGTCGGTTGATCTGCATTTCAAATGCTTTTCGAGTGCGGCCTTGATCGGGAAGCTTGCAATGATGCAGAGTATGAACTCGGGCAGATATTCGAGAATATAGTATACTGCCTGACCGGCAGCGGAAGAGCCGCCGCCGAACATCACAGCGAGATACCTGCCGGCATCGGCTATGGAATCGCTTCTGAACAGCACCCAACCGACGAGAACGATCAGGAGGGTCACGGTATGCCGAATCACCTTCGGAATCTTGGAAAGGATCTCGCGGAGAAGGTACTTCTCCAAGATAAGCAGAGCTCCGAAATACATACCCCACGCTATAAACGTCCAGTTTGCACCGTGCCACATACCGGTTAGGAACCAGACGACGGCAAGGTTGAATATGCACCGAGCCTTGCTGCAGCGGTTCCCGCCGAGCGGAATGTACACGTAATCTCTGAACCATGTTGAGAGCGAAATGTGCCACCGTCTCCAGAAGTCCGTTATTGAGTCGGCAATGTACGGATAGTTGAAGTTTTCGAGGAAGTGGAAGCCGAACATGCGTCCGAGACCTATTGCCATGTCGGAATATGCGGAAAAGTCAAAGTAGATCTGGAACGAATACGCAATCGCGCCGATCCATGCGACCGGTGTGGTCAGAGTACCGTCGCTCATGGAAAAAACTTCGTCTGCAATTTCGCCCATGGCGTTGGCAAGGAGCATCTTCTTGCCGAAACCGATGAAGAAACGCACGAGACCGTCCGAAAATTCCGCGAGAGTATGCTCCCGGTGAGTGATCTCGTCCTCAACGGTCGTATATCTTACGATCGGACCCGCGACAAGCTGCGGAAAGAGCGCTATGTACAGTGCGACGTACAGAGGATTCTTTTGGATGCCTGCGTCGCCGCGGTAGACATCAATGACGTAGCTTACCCCTTGGAATGTGAAGAATGATATGCCTATCGGCAGAACGATGTGCGGAACCTCGATAGGAACGCCGAGGCTCTTCAGAATTCCGGCACCGAATCCGGCGTACTTGTAATACCCGAGCAGCCCGAGGCTGAACAGCAGCGACAGAATGAGCCAGAATCTCTTTGCGGCGCGGCTTTTCGCAAGTCCCGCGCCGAGTCCGCCGAGGTAATTCACTACTACCGAGGCGAGAAGTATGAACAGGTTGCCGACTCCTCCCCAAGCGTAGAAAATCAGGCTGAAGGTGAGCAGGATGAAATTCTTAGCCGGAAGCAGCCGCTTGCCGTGCAAGGCATAGTACAGGATCAGAAGCGGCGGCAGGAAGTAAAACAGGAAGACTGTGCTTGTAAATACCATAGTTGTTCCTTTCGTCGTGTATTGAACGGGCAGGTTTCATTTGCATGTGTTTCGGTGCGGTGAGCATCTGCATCAAGTGACCGGTCGTACCGGGTAAAGATCCAAACGGATCGGTCATGTCGGCTTGCTGTGTATATCAGTGATCTTTTTTGCCGTCTCATCTGCCGAAAACTTTTCTGTACGTGCAAAGGTTCCCGAATCACCGTATTGGCGCAGCTTCGGAGAGCAGATGAGATCCTTGACTGGATCTTCGGCAGCCTCGGCATCTCCGATTGTCACAAGCACACCGCTTACGCCGTCCTCGACCGTTTTGGGAATGCCGCCGATGTTTGTATCGGCCATGATCTCTGTAAGGCTTTCATTAAATTGATCCGCTCAAAATATTCCAAACTAAAGTATACCACGAAACACGGGATTTGGCAAGGACTTTTGACACGAGTCGACAGGGATGTGCGCGCACCCTGCAATGCTTAACCTACAGTTAACATGAGCGAGATGTCACAGTTAACACGGCGGGGGGTATACTTGGGGCGTAGAAAAGAAACGGAGGAATGAAAAATGAAAAAGCTTATCGGAATAATCATGGCAGTGATGCTTGCAGCAACGGTAATCGTGGGCTGCGGAAAGAGCGACAAAGAACCCGTCGAAACTAAAACGGAGGGCGGTAATACCGCTCTTACCGGAACGGTCACGACCGACGGATCGACCTCTATGGAAAAAGTGATCGGCTTCCTCAGCGAAGCGTACATGGAGGAGAACAGCGGCGTTAAGGTGACGTACAATCCGACCGGATCCGGCTCGGGGATCAAGGCAGTCGAAGAGGGCAGATGCGATATCGGACTCTCAAGCCGTGATCTGAAGGATGAAGAGAAGTCAGCGGGGCTTGTCGGCACGGTAGTTGCGCTTGACGGTATCGCAATCGTGGTTAATCCGCAAAACAAAGTCACTGATCTTACGATAGATCAGATCGCGGCACTTTATCGCGGCGAGATCACGAACTGGAAGGATGTCGGCGGCGATGACGCTCCTGTCGTTCCGATCGGACGTGAGGCTGCGTCAGGTACGAGAGACGGTTTTGAGTCTATCACTGGAACTAAGGACAAATGCAGCTACTCACAGGAGCTGACCTCTACCGGCGACGTGATCGCTACGGTTGGGTCGAACCCGAACGCGATAGGGTATGCGTCCCTCGCATCGGTCAAGGATTCCGTGCGTGCCCTGAAGGTTGAAGGCGTTGAGCCTACAACCGAGACGATACAGAACGGACAGTACAAGATCCAGCGTGACTTCGTTATGGTAACAAAGTCAGGTGTGACGCTCAGTCCTGCGGCTCAGGCATTCTTCAACTATGCAACGAGCGGTGCGGCAGACGACATGATCGTAAAGGCGGGCGCCGTTCCGGTAAAGTGATCGGATACTGATACTATGAAAAACATTA
Organism: uncultured Eubacteriales bacterium; assembly: GCA_934446485.1. Classification (GTDB taxonomy): domain Bacteria; phylum Bacillota; class Clostridia; order Oscillospirales; family CAG-272; genus RUG11130. The sequence continues at coordinate 2,848 of CAKSEM010000021.1, forward strand.
AGACTGCGAGTAGGGCGCTCGAGCGCGCAATGCGATGTCTGTTCACTGTGTTCGGACTCATAACGGTGCTGTTCGTTCTGCTTATCACAACGTTCCTTCTGATATATGGCATCCCGGCAATACGGGAGATCGGATTATGGAACTTTATCACCGGGCGCCGGTGGGCACCCACGGCTGCCGATCCCGCGTACGGGATCCTGCCGTTCATACTCTCGTCGGTCTTCGGCACGCTGGGTGCCGTCGCAATAGGAGTCCCTTTGGGACTCCTGTGCGGCGTCTTTCTGGCTAAGATGGCGCCGCGCGGTGTGGCGGGAGGCGTCCGCGGAGCGGTCGAGCTCCTTGCGGGAATCCCGTCGGTCGTATACGGCCTCGTCGGTATGATGATCATAGTGCCGACGGTGCGTGAGTTGTTCGGGCTTCCCGACGGCGCGAATATGTTTTCGGCTATCATCGTTCTTACAGTCATGATACTGCCGACGGTCATATCCGTGTCTGAAACCTCGCTCCGGGCGGTTCCGCGCGAATACGAGGAAGCGTCGCTTGCGCTCGGTGCGACGAAGATCGAAACGGTCTTCCGCGTGTCGCTGCCGGCGGCGAGAAGCGGGATCCTGACATCGGTCGTGCTGGGTGTGGGGCGTGCGATAGGAGAAGCTATGGCGATCATGATGGTCTCCGGCAACGTTCCGAATATGCCGGGGCTGTTCACGAGCGTCAGATTCCTCACGACTGCCGTGGCAAGCGAGATGTCGTACGCCTCGGGACTGCAGCGCGAGGCGCTCTTCTCGGTCTCCCTCGTACTGTTCGTATTTATAATGGCAATCAACATCCTGCTCGGATTGATAGGAAGGCGGCGTGACAAATGAAAAAGAAAACTGAGAGCGGCGCTCTGTCGGTGCGGCGGCGCGTACGCTGCGGCGCTGCGGCGGTGCTGATGTATGTGTCTGCGGGGATCGTTTGCCTTCTGCTCATAGGGATCATAGGATACATACTCGTTCGCGGGATCCCGGGGATTTCGTGGAGCTTTCTTTCAACCAAGCCGAGCCTCGTGCGTGACACTATCGGTATTCTGCCGAACATACTGAATACGGTATACCTTATCCTCGTAACGCTTGCGATAGTTCTGCCGCTCGGCGTAGGCGGAGCGATATACCTGAACGAGTACGTGAAGAACCGCCGCGTTCTGCGCGTAATCAGCCTTGCGACAGAGACGCTTGCGGGAATACCATCGATTATTTACGGCCTCGTCGGAATGCTTGTATTCGTCCAGTTCTGCTCTCTCGGCACGAGCCTTATCGCAGGTTCACTGACGCTCGTTATCATGACTCTGCCGACCGTTATCAGAACGACTGAAGAGAGCCTCAAGGCGGTCCCCGACGGATATCGCGAGGGTGCACTCGCACTCGGTGCGGGGAAGTGGCACATGATACGCACAACGGTGCTGCCGTCGGCACGCGACGGGATCGTCACCGGCTGTATTCTCTCCGTCGGACGTATCGTCGGCGAGAGTGCGGCGCTCCTCTTTACCGCCGGTATGGCGAATGAGATAATGCCGCTCGTGAGTGCGGTTTGGCCGGGCGAGGCCGGTGCGTCTCTGACCGTTGCGCTCTATATGTACGCTAAGGAGAGAGGAGAATTTGATGTTGCGTTTTCGATCGCAGCGATACTGCTCGTCCTGACGCTCATTATCAATCTGTCGGCAAAGTTCGTCTCATATATTGCGGCAAGAAGAAAGGGATAAGTATGGACACACGAAATATAATCGAGACTCGGAATCTTGAGCTCTACTACGGAACGAACCACGCGCTTCGAGACATCAACATCGCTCTGCCGGAACGGCAGATAACGGCGCTGATCGGTCCTTCGGGGTGCGGCAAATCGACATTTCTAAAGACACTCAACCGTATGAATGATCTCGTCGAGGGCTGCAGGATCGAGGGGACGGTCATGCTTGACGGGACCGATATTTACAGCGACATTGACGTAAACTCGCTGAGACGGCGTGTAGGCATGGTGTTTCAGAAGCCGAATCCGTTTCCGATGAGTATATATGACAACATAGCGTACGGTCCGCGTATACACGGCGTACGCTCAAAAGCGAAGCTCGATGAGATCGTCGAGCGTTCGCTCAGGCAGGCGGCTATATGGGATGAGTGCCGCGACCGTCTCAAAAAGAGTGCGCTCGGAATGAGCGGCGGTCAGCAACAGCGCCTCTGTATCGCGCGTGCACTTGCGGTCGAACCGGAGGTGCTCCTGATGGATGAGCCGACATCGGCTCTCGATCCCATATCAACGTCGAAGATCGAGGATATGGTGCTTGAGCTTCGCGAACGGTACACGATAATCATGGTGACTCACAATATGCAGCAGGCGGCGCGTATCGCAGACATGACGGCATTTTTCCTGCTCGGCGAGGTTGTGGAGTTTGACCAGACGGAAAAGATATTCTCTTCTCCCTCCGACAAGAGGTGCGAAGACTACATTACGGGGAGGTTTGGATAATGAGATTCCGTTTTTCAGAGCAGCTTCAGGAATTGAATACAGAGCTTATCACGATGGGTTCGCTCTGCGAAGAGGCTATAAGCTGCAGCGTGAAATGCCTTACGGACGGCGAAAGCGCCATGCGCGCCCACGTCGCGGCGATAGAGCGCGAGATCGACCAGAAGGAGAGGGATATCGAGAGCCTCTGCATGAGGCTGCTTCTGATGCAGCAGCCCGTGGCGGGAGATCTGCGTTCTATATCCTCGGCTATGCGTATGATATCCGACATGGAGCGCATAGGTGATCAGGCTGCGGACATATCGGAGATCTCGGCGTACTTTGAGAGTACGGGGCTCCGCAGCGAGACGCACATTACGGATATGGCACGTGCGACGATCGGGATGGTAACGGATTCGGTTGATTCATTTGTAAAGAAGGACGCGGGGATCGCTCGCGGCGTTATCGCGCAGGACGACCGTGTTGACGAGCTGTTCTGCGAAGTGAAGCAGGAGCTGATCGATGCCGTCGGAGCCGATCCGGGGGGCGCTGAGGCGCTCATAGATCTTCTTATGATAGCGAAGTACTTCGAGAGGATCGGCGATCACGCTGTGAATATTGCCGAGTGGGTCATATATTCGATCGAAGGCCATCGCGTCGGCGATGCGGACTGATACGGGCTTGCAAATGCAGCGCGGAAACTGTATAATAGAATCGGAAATGTCGTGCCGCACGTCGGCGGGAGTAAACGTATGATATATATACTTGAAGACGACGACAATATAAGGAAGCTCGTCTGCTATGCGCTGCGGCGCGAAGGGTATGAGATCGAGGGAATGGCAGAGCCGAAGGACTTTTGGCGGGCGCTGCATGAGCGTACACCGGAGCTTCTGCTGCTCGACATCATGCTTCCGGGAGAAGACGGACTCCACATTCTCGGCAGCCTTCGGGGAGATCCGAGATGGGAAGAGCTCCCCGTAATAATGCTGACGGCTAAGGGGAGTGAATTTGATCGCGTTACGGGTCTGGATTCAGGTGCTGACGACTATATTGTGAAGCCGTTCGGCATGACCGAGCTCGCCTCGCGCGTGCGTGCGGTGCTGCGCCGATCATCCCGTTCGGGTGCCTGCTCACGGGAGCAGTGGCACGTCGGCGAGCTCTTCGTTGATTCCGAGCGGCACATTGTTGAGGTCGGCGGGGAGCCTGTCACGCTGTCGTATAAGGAATTCTCTCTTCTGACGGTGCTGCTTGAGGCAGAGGGGACCGTCGTCTCCAGGGAGGAGCTTCTGTCCCGCGTTTGGGGAGAGTTCTACGGCGAATCGCGCACGCTCGATGTGCACGTTCGCAAGCTGCGCGTGAAGCTCGAAACGGCGGGAGAGTATATACGCACGGTGAAAAATATAGGATATAAGCTGTGTGAGTGACGCAGAACGCACGGCGGTAGAGGAGCCGGAGATATATGAACAAAAAGATATTCAGGGAGACGGTTCTCGTGGCGATGCTGGTGTTGTTCGTATCGGTGGCGCTTATCATGGGCGTGCTGTACGGGGCATTTGAACGCCAGATACAGGGAGAGCTGAAGATTGAGGCGGAGTACCTTGCCGCTGCCGTCAGGCGCGACGGTGCCGATGCCTTTGAGGGGCTTGCAATCGGCGACCGCCGTGCAACGCTCATTGCCGCGGACGGCACGGTTATTGCCGATACGGCGGCGGATGCAGCGGAGCTTGACAACCACGCGGGACGCAGTGAGGTTGCCGACGCGATAGAGAACGGATCGGGCATGAGTGTGCGGTATTCGGACACTCTTACCGAAAAGACGGTGTATTATGCCGTGCGCTTGGATGACGGTACGGTGCTGCGCATATCGACGACGCAATATACTGTGCTGTCGGTGCTGATCGGTCTTATTCAGCCGCTTCTGTTCATCGTATTTGCTGTCCTTATACTCTCGTTCTGCCTGTCATCACGTGTGTCGCACAGCATCATCCGACCGATCAACGATATCGATCCGGACGATCCCGAAAGCGCAGATGTGTACGAGGAGCTCTCGCCGCTCATGTCGAAGATATCCGCTCAGCGGCGCATAATCGGAGAGCAGCTCAGAGAAGCGCGGCAGCGCCAGGAGGAGTTCAGGCTCATAACGGAAAATATGAGCGAGGGATTCGTCGTGATCGATCGGCGCATGTGCGTTCTGACGCACAACAGTGCCGCACTGCGCCTTCTCGGCGCGGACGGTGTTTCGCTTGACGAGGGGGGCGGCTCCGTGCTCGTTCTGAACCGTTCGCGCGAGTTCAGAGAGGCTATCACGGGTGCGCTCGACGGAAAACGGACCGAGGGGCATGTGACTTTGGGTGACGGCGACAGCACGTATGAGATCATCGCAAGCCCCGTGTACGGTGACGGCGGAGATGATAGCGCCGCCGATCCGATAGGTGCCGTAATAGTCATTCTTGACATTACGGAGAGCACGCGCCGAGAACAGCTTCGTCGTGAGTTTACATCGAATGTGTCTCATGAGCTGAAAACGCCGCTCACATCGATATCGGGTTTTGCCGAGATGATGATGGCAGGCGGTATGGATGAGGCGACGGTCAGAGACTTCTCAAAGTCGATCTACGATGAAGCGCAGCGGCTAATTACACTCGTCGGAGATATAATAAAGCTGTCTGAGCTTGATGAGGGTGCCGTGGCGGACGAGGAGGAGCCTGTCGAGCTTGCGCCGCTGGCGCGCGAGGTCACTGAGCATCTGCACAGTGCGGCGGAGCGTGCGGGTGTGACGCTTCACGTATACGGTGAGGGCGGAGCCGTGCACGGGTCGCGGCGGCTGCTCGATGAGATGATCTACAATCTGTGTGACAATGCGATAAAATATAATAAGCGCGGAGGAACGGTAGATGTTATAGTGACATCGGACGGCACAAGGACGACGCTTGCGGTGCGCGACACGGGTATCGGGATCCCGAAATCTCAGCAGAGCCGCGTGTTTGAGCGTTTTTACCGCGTTGACAAGAGCCATTCGAAGGCTATAGGCGGAACGGGGCTCGGACTGTCGATAGTTAAGCACGGCGCAGCGTATCACCATGCAGAGGTGCGTCTCGAGAGTGAGGAAGGTGTCGGAACGACCGTGACGCTTGTGTTCGGCGGTGACGGGGCACCCCGAAAGGATCACTGAAAGATAGAAAAAATCAGCGGATAATTATATCCGCTGATTTTTTGTGCTTTTGAAGGTATGATTGAAAAGATGCGGTAGGTGATCCGTCAGTTCTGATCATTTTCCGTGTCCTTTTGAGAGCGGTCTATGTCGCTCTCTGTGTAAGGATAAACCGTCGTATTTACCGTGAAACGGAGTCGCCGATGATCCTTATTCCAGTATTCTCAGCACAGCTTCGACGTTTCCGAGGCTCGGCTTGATTTTTTCAAGCTCATCCAGCGACTGCGTGCCGCAGATGAATTCTGCGACCCCCTCGGGAGAACCGACAACCCGGCTGACCTCATCGAACAGTCCGCCGAGCGTTTCCTCGGCGTCGGTTGCCGAAACACCCGAAAGTCGTATATAGTATTTGAATTTCACATTGCCGAACGGCGAGACGAGACCGTCGGCACGGTCGAATATCTGAGACTTTTCTGCCGCCGCTGCACCTGACAGCACCGCGACAATATCGGCAACCACGGCTCCCGCTGTGGGATAACGTCCTGCGCCGCGGCCGTAGAACATCACGTCTCCCGTGATCTCGCAGCCGACGGATATTGCGTTGTATACATCGTCCACGCCCGAGAGCGGGTTCGATGACATGACGATCTGCGGGCAGACGTATATCGTCATTTTTTCTCCGTCGCGGCGGTACGTTCCGATCAGCTTTACGGAGCCGCCGATGCGGCGGGCAGCGTCGATCTCTGCGGGGGTGATCCATCTCATGCTTTCGCAGTAGACGGAGTCGTCGGATACAAGGTGACCCGTCGAGAGGGCGGTAAGGATGATTATTTTACGCTTGGCATCTATGCCGTCGACATCGGCTGACGGGTCGCGCTCCGCGTATCCGAGTGACTGTGCCTCCGAGAGCACGTCTCCGAATTCACGTCCCTCGCTCTTCATCTTTGACAGAATAAAGTTGGTCGTGCCGTTCAGTATGCCGCTCACCGATACGATGCGTTCGTGTGCAAGTGAGGTTGAAAACGGGCGCAGTACGGGTATGCCGCCTCCGACGCTCGCTTCAAAGAGGTACTTTACCCCGCATCTGCGTGCGCATTCGGCAAGGCTGTCCCCGAATGTAGCGACGACCTCCTTGTTCGATGTTACCACGCTCTTTCCGTGCTCCATCGCTGCAATCGAAAATTCATATGCGGGGTGAGCACCACCCATCGTTTCCGCTACGAGTTCGATCTCGTCGTCCTCGATTATCGTATTGATATCGTGAACGATACGGTCTCCGAGCGGCGACTCGGGAAAATCTCTCAGATCCAGTATGTACTTTATGTTTATATCGTCGCCGACCACGGCACGGATGCCGTCGCGGCATGATTCAATGACGTCGGGTATGCCGCCTCCGACTACTCCGAAACCGAATATTGCTATGTTTTTCATGAACGTGACCTGTCCCGCCCTCGGCGGGGTTCCTTTCTGTTTCAATCGTGAGTACACCGATGCCGCACGGCAGTTTTCACATGCTGCATCGGCAGAGCTTATCTTTCAAACATATCTGCGACATCCTCAAGGCATTCGCGGATGTTCAGGTGCTGCGGGCATATCTTTTCGCATTTGCCGCAGCGGATGCAGTCAGACGCGCGCCCGTGCGTTTCCGTGATATTGCTGTAGTACTCCTGCTGCGTCGAGAAACCGCGGCTCCCGAGCAGATGCTCGGTGTTGTATAGCGCGAAGTACTTCGGGATCGCGATATTTTTGGGACATCCTTCAAGGCAGTATCCGCATCCCGTGCAGGGAATGTCAATAGCACCGCGAATGACGTTCAGCGCACTTTCGACGGTCTTGTAGTCTCCGTCGTCAAGCGGCACGAAATCCTTCATATAGCCGACGTTGTCGCAAAGCTGCGACATATTCGACATTCCGCTCAGCACCACCATGACCTCCGGCAGGCTTGCGGAATAGCGGATCGCCCAGGATGCAGGTGACATATCGGGACGGCGGTCGCGGAAGATCATCTCCGCTGCCTCCGGCACTGACGCCAGAGTGCCGCCCTTTACGGGTTCCATGGCGATGACGCGCTTGCCGTGGCGGACTGCCGTTTCGTAGCAGAGGCGCGACTGTATGCTGTCGCTGTCCCAATCCATGTAATTTATCTGAAGCTGTACGAATTCCGCTTCGGGATGCTCCGTCAGTATGCGGTCGAGCAGCACGGCGTCGTCATGATACGAGAATCCGACGTGCCGCACGAGTCCCTCGCGCTTCCGATCGAGCAGGAATTCAAATTCGCCGAGCCGTTGCACCGTGGAATCGTAGTTCGACATATTGACATCGTGCATCATGTAGTAGTCAAAGTAATCGACGCCGCAGCGGCGGAGCTGCCGCTCGAATATTTCAGGCATATCCTCCTCACGGCGGAGGAATATCGTCGGCATCTTATCGGCTACGGTGTAGCTGTCGCGCGCGTGAAACGGCACGACCGTTCTGCGGAATACCGCCTCGCTGAAATAGTTGTGGTACATATACGCCGTATCAAAGTACGTAAAGCCGTTGTCCATAAATACGTCTGCCATCAGTTTAACAACGTTCATATCGACATCTCTGCTGCTTCCGCCGGGCATAAGCGGGAGTCTCATCAGTCCGAAACCGAGCTTCTTCATATGTATATCCTCCAGAGAGCATATTATGCACCTTTTATTTTATCACAAACACGGCACTGTGTCAAAGGAAATCTACACGGCACACACATGAATACGGCGGCAGCGGTCGGCATATCATGTATCAGCGAAATAAGCGAAAGGTGAGCTGCCATGTTGTGCGGCGGGGATACAGATGAACAGCAAAATCACGGATACGGCATACCTGCCGGAGGGCTCGCTCCTCGGGCGCGAGGAGAACATATACTACACTTCGGATCTTTCGAGGCTGGAGCGCGCCATGGCGGCGGGGATCATACTTGAGGGGACCGTTACAAGGTGCGATTGCAGAACGATGGATCTGACGGTCGAGGTGGGGCAGTATCGCGGAGTGATACCGCGCGATGAGTGCGTATATGACCGGGACGGCGGTGAGGTGCGAGACATAGCCATAATAACCCGAGTCGGAAAGGCTGCTGCGTTCAAGGTGCAGCGTATTGAGCAGTGCGATGACGGCAGACCCTGCCTCATACTGTCACGCCGCGCGGCACAGGAGGAGTGCGCACGCAGGTACATTTCACGTCTCGTCCCGGGAGACATAATTCCGGCGACGGTGACGCACATGGAGCCGTTCGGAGCGTTTGTCGATATCGGCTGCGGGATCGTATCGCTCCTGACCGTAGACGCTGTCTCGGTGTCGCGGATATCGCACCCGCGCGACCGTTTCCGATGCGGAGATCGGATAATGGCGGTCGTCAGGAGCGTGGACGACGGGGGCGGGAGGATATATATGAGCCACCGTGAGCTGCTCGGAACATGGGAAGAGAACGCTGAGGCGTTCCGACCGGCGCAGACGGTTACCGGGATAGCCCGTTCGATCGAGGAGTACGGGATATTCGTGGAACTGGCGCCGAACCTTGCGGGGCTTGCCGAATATAAGGACGGTGTCGAGGTCGGAGACATCTGCGCCGTATACATAAAGAATATCATTCCGGAGCGCATGAAGATAAAGCTTGTGCTCGTTGACAATTCACTCGGCACGGCGGATCGCTCGCTTCACTACTATATTGACACCGCAAGGACTCGACATATATCTTACTGGAGATATTCGCCCGCGGGGTGTGAGCGGGTGATAGAATCGGTCTTTGATGCGCCGCCGACGTAATTTGTGTCGCGGATGCTCTGCCGGTCACTTGATTTTCGGCGGGCGGTGTGATATAATTAATATGTAGATATTATGTGCGCGCGCACTGTGACGGCATAGACGGAAGGCAGGCTTTGTTGGATGTTTAAGGTGAATGATATGGTAAGGTACGGCACGAACGGTGTGTGCAGGATCACGGATATTACGGTAAGGAGTTTCTGCGGCGAGAATATGGAATACTACGTTCTGTCTCCGCTGGCAAGCGAGGGCTCGACATACTATGTTCCTGTCTCTAACGAACAGCTCGTTTCACGGATGCAGTATATTCTTTCGCCCGATGAGGTGCGCACGCTGATCGGAAGCATAGGCGATTACAGTGCCGGCTGGATTGAGAATGACAAGGAGCGTCAGTCGAAGTACAGCGAGGTTCTCGAATCGGGGGATCGGCGCGGAATCATCGGTATCG
>CAKSEM010000022.1 GCA_934446485.1 uncultured Eubacteriales bacterium
TACACACTCAGCCGTATCCACTGCCGAATCTCCGCTAATGCGTATGACGGCAACACCGCCGACGCCGCGCGGCGTCGAAATTGCCGCTATCGTATCAAAGAGTCCCATCGGGCAACCACCTCCAAAAATCACGAGTCACCTTCGTCAAATCGTTCGAGAAAGCTGTGCTCTTCACCGAACAGCTTATATCCTACGAGAGTATCAACATTCGCACGGTGAATACTGTTGAATATATTCTTCTCAATATCTGCATTTCCTTCATTGCGCAGTCTGCGGATCAGTTCCTTAGTTTCACGACGCTTTGAACTTGACGCATCCGATTCCGCCGCACGTGTTGCAGAGCAGGCGCACCCGAGAAATTCGAGCGAATTATATCTTGCCCACGATATGATCGCCTCCTCGTTTATCCTGTAGAGCGGACGGATCAGCTCCATACCCGGAAAGTTCGTACTCCTGAGACGCGGCAGCATACCCTGTATCTGAGACCCCCACAGCATACCCATAAGCGTCGTTTCTATCACGTCCGACATATGGTGTCCGAGGGCTATTTTATTACATCCGAGCGACTTTGCATACGAGTACAGGTGCCCGCGGCGCATCCTTGCGCACAGATAGCACGGTGACTCGCCGCCCATACGCTGCGAAACGCCGAAAACGTTAGTTTCGAATACACGTATCGGTATTTCAAGTAGGCGCGCATTAGACTCCAGACGTTCGCGGTTCTCAGCAGAATATCCGGGATCCATAACTATATATTCGCAATCAAACGGCACATCGCTGTGCCGCCGCAGTTCACGCATCAGCACTGCAAGGATAGCCGAATCCTTTCCTCCCGATATACAGACGGCAATTCTGTCCCCCGCCGATATCAGACGGTACCGTTTAATCGCGGTCACGAACGGTGTCCATATATCGCGCCGATACTTTTTCTGTATACTGCGAATGGCGCTCTGTGCCGGTGTAAACTCCGCACTCCGCCGTGCACGTGGTTTTTCTGTTGTATCTTCCATATTAAAAGCCTCTCCGGTCATATCCCGGCAATTTCCCTTATAACTTTGCCTGCGGCTATCATGCCCGCAACCGGCGGCACGAACGACATGCTGCCGGGCGCATGGCGACCGTCGCCATCAACGACGGTACGTCGCGGAATCTCGTCGGACCACACGACGGATAGGCGCCGTATACCGCGTTTGCGGCACTCACGCCGTATCACTGCGGCAAGCGGACAGGTATTCGTTTTGTATATATCCGACACTTGAAATCTCGTCGGGTCGAGCTTGTTCCCGGTACCCATTGAACATATGATAGGCACTCCCGCCGACTCGGCTTCGGATATCAACACAAGCTTTGACGATACGGTGTCGATCGCGTCGATTATATAGTCATATTCCGACAGCTCGATGTCGCCGTGCTCATCGGCTGAATAAAATACGCGATGCGCAAGCGCACGGCAGTCGGGATTTATGCTGTGTATACGTTCTGCTGCCGCCTCAGCCTTGTTCTGCCCGAGCGTCAGCTCCGTCGCAAGTATCTGACGGTTCAGATTGCTCTCGGATATACTGTCGGGATCCACAATGTCAATCGCACCGACTCCGGCGCGCGCGAGGGCCTCAACGGCACTTCCGCCGACACCTCCGGCTCCGAATACTATGACGCGGGCGGAGCGAAGCCGCAAGAGCGCCTCTTCTCCCGCAAGCAGTGCACTTCTTGAAAATCTATCAGTCATTATTGTTCTCCGTTCAGGTGTCAAGGCAGTGTGAGCAGTATCTCATCCAAGTGTTTCCATGGGAAACAAAAGCAGATCCGCTCCGGTTTCACGGCAAGCTCATTCATACAGCCGATTCGCCGAAGACCGAATCGATATTTCTCTCGCGCTGCCGTTATTCGGCTCCCGCAAACAGCCATGGCTAATTATATCTCTCAGTCTGCAGTTTGTCAATCGGCACGCATCGCAATATATCGGCGATCTGTTTGACTCAGCCAGAGCGCCGGTGTCTACACTGCCATGCCGCCTTCTCTATACTGCGAATAAAGCCGACACCCGAGAGACAAAAACTCGGATGTCGGCTTCACATCATTGTTCACCGTCCTGCCGGACGTCCGCATCATCAAGCGTCGGAAGCGGAATATCTTCTTCGGTCGGAAGAGGCGGAAGCATGTCGGCGGCTTCCGTCACAGTCTCTGCCGCCTCCTCTGTGCGAAGGATTTCTTCCTCGCCCGCGCTCTTGCGCTCCGAGCGGGCGCGGCCTCTGTCACCGCGACTGCGGCGTCGGTTGTTCTGCGGCGCGCGATCTTCGCCCTCGTAGGTTATAATGATCTTTCTCGACGTATCCGAACCGACGGAATGGGTCGAAACGTCGGGATAATCCTGAAGCTCGGAATGGATAATCCGTCTCTCATACGGATTCATAGGCTCAAGGAATACGTTTCTCTTGTACTTTACGGCACGTGCCGCCATGCGGCGGGCAAGTGCGCGCAGCGTCTCTTCACGCTTTGCTCGGTAGTTTTCAATGTCCACCGTGATCTTAAGATGCTCACGTTCGCCGCGGGACGCGCCCGAACGTCTGAGAAGCGCAAGATTGACGAGATACTGTATTGCGTCGAGGGTCTCGCCGTGGTGTCCGATCAAAACTCCGGTATCACGCCCCTCGACCTCGATCTCCGGATACAGATTTGCCTCAGGCGTGCATACGAACTCGTCCCCGGCGGGAGCCGACTTCGGTGCTGCTGCCGCTTCAAGATTCATATTGCGTATCATAAGATTCACAAAATCCGCAGCAAAGCTGAGTTCCTCGGCGCTTGCTGCCGAACGGCGCGGAGCCTCTGCAGGCACCGGCTGTCCTCCCGTCTTGGCACTACTCTCACGCTGAGAGCGTGGCTGGGATGATGTCTGTCCGCGTCGGCGGCTGTTCTGCTGCGTTTTGCCGTCACGGCGACCCTTGTCGTTCTGTGCTGCGTCACCCGATGCTGTCTGCTCTTCGTTACGGCTGCGCGGACTCTTCTGAGCCGACTCATATGTCTGCTGTTCCTTTTCCTTAGGCGACGGTTGTTCCTGTCTGTCGCGCCGACCTTCATTTGCACCGCGGGACTTCTTCTGCTGTCCGCCCTGACCGGACGTCTGCTTGCCCGATCCGCGCTTTGCATCGCGGTTATCATCGGCATAGTATCCTCTCTCGGGAGACGTCTGCTTCTTGTAATTCTTGATTTCCTTAACTATTGAGCCGAGCTCATCCTCAGATCCGTCGCTGACAGTTACGCGGATCTCGGCATCCTTTGCGCCTATACCGAGAAAGCCTTTCTTCGGAAGGCTGATTATTTCATGCGATATCTCCCTGTCGTCTCCGCCGTACAGCTTAGTCGCAAGTTCAATCGCTTCATCTACGGTCTTGGCACTGACCGTGTATATTTCGCTCATATCAGTGGAATACCCCTTTAATTATTCTGAAAATTTCCCGATCACTTCTTTTTGTTTTCGTCATCCTTAAGAGGTGCGCGGTCGATCGGCGAAGCTTCACTCTCCGTCTCATCCTCCGGCTCCGGATCGGGCGTCGGCGGCGGAAGCGGTTCATCGTCAAAATCTATTCTGTGAAGGCTGCGCACCGGAGTGCTGCTCGCCTCTCTCTGCGGTTTTCCCGAACGTCCCTTCTTCGATCCGTACTCGCGCTCGGCTGCGCGCAGCTCCTCCTCGGTTGGCTGCGGGATCGGCCATATTTTCGACACGATAAACCGCTCGACGACGGACAGTATGCTTCTGAATATCCAGTAGCAGCCGACAGCCGCAGGAACGCTGAACGAGATCCACGTAGACATGAGGGGCATTGTCACGTTCATGATCTTCATGCTCGTGCTGTTCTGCATCTGCTCGTTTTCGGGAGACTGATACGTAAAGCGGCGCATGAGTACCGTCGAGAGGTATGTGCTGATGAAAACGAACAGCGGTATGATCCAAAGCCAGCTGAATTCGCTGATCTTCGGCGTGAGCGACAGATCGATCGGTCCCATCTTGAACACCGGAAGCGTTGCATTGCCGACGAGATCTTCATATCCCGCTGTGCCGTTCTGATGCAGATAGTTTATAATATCGATCTGGAGCTGCTGCCCGGTGCCGAGCGTAACTCCCGCACCCGTGAGTCTATCGGACAGCCGATTTATATAGTCTGCGGAGAGTCCGGAAATGTATCTGAGCGGGTTGATTATGACCTGGTAAAGGCAGATTATGACCGGGAACTGAATGAGGAGCGGCAGGCATCCGCCGAGGGGATTAAAGTTTTCCCTCTTATAGAGCTCGGATATCTCCTGCTGCTTCTTCTGCATCGACACGTTGTCGTTGCGCCCGTCATACTTCTTCGTTATAGCTCTGACCTTAGGCTGCAGCTTTGCCTGTGCGATCTGAGTCTTCTGCTGCTTTATCTGTATCGGCGACAGTATTATCTCGATAACGAGAGCAAACAGAATTATCGCAAGCAGATAATTGTTTGTCAGGGAGTACGCAAAACGTATGAGATACCCCATCGGAACAAACAATATATCGAAAATTTTCATTTATCGTACCGATCCTTTCTCTTTTTCGCTGCCGCAGTCGGACTGATCTCCGACCCCGCACCCCGTATGGCAGCTGCGGTGCTTCCGACGGAAAAGCTCTCCGAGACTCTCCGGAACCGGATCCTCTCCTCCGCGACAGAACGGATTGCATCTCAATACTCTGAATACCGAGAGCAGTGAGCCTACAATAATCCCCCATCTGTCTATCGCCCGAAGGGCATACTCCGAGCAGCTCGGAGTAAAGCGGCATGACGGGGCGCCCTTGAGCGGAGACAGATACCGTCTGTACAGCTTTATAGGGAGTGAAAATATCCGCCGCGGCAGGTGCCGCAGGGTGTCAAAGTCCATCAATGTGACTCCTCTCCGTCGGCAGATGCCGTATCCGAATCTCGTTTCTGACCCCTCGGCTCGATGAGACCCGCCTTTTTGAGGCAGTATTTCAGGTCACGTTTCACGTCCTGCATCTTTAAGACCGTGCATGGCTCTCTCAGCGCGATCACAACGAGGTATCCGCGTTTCAGTTCATACTCTCTGCCTATCTGTCTGTATGCCTCGCGGACCACACGCTTCGCGCGGTTTCTCTGCACGGCGCCTCCGATCTTTTTTGAGGCTGATATGCCGATACGGTTCAGATATTCACCCGTCGGATTCCGCCGTCTGATCAGTGCAGCATGACGGTCGCGCAGCACATATACGCACAGTGAGCGCGACGCCCCCCGCTCACCACGGCGGTACGCCTTCTGATACAGATGGTTTTCGGTTATGGGAAATAGCTTCATCTTAAAAATAAGGTACGGCGCGGACCGTGCGGTCCGACGCCTCTCCCGATAGAATAATAACCTCCGCCATGGGAGGTTATATCTGCGGTCGGGCAGCGAGTCTCCCCACCGCCGTCACCTACGGTTCTCAGTGGGTCAGGCGTGCGCGACCCTTAGCGCGTCTTCTCTTCAGAACCTGTCTGCCGTCTGCGGTAGCCATTCTCTTTCTGAAGCCGTGAACCTTGCTTCTGTGTCTCTTCTTAGGCTGATATGTTCTAAGCATATTTTTATACCTCCGATAATTTCAAAACGATATTACTCTGTTTTCACAGATAGGCAAGTTATATTATAATATAAAACATCCTGCATTGTCAACAGGTTTTTTGATTTTTATGTTGCACTTTCAAAAAGAGACGGAGGCATCATCCCTCCGTCTCCCCACGCACGGTTCGGAGCATCGCAACAAGCTCGTCGTCCGACATATTGGTGATGCGGCCGGTCTCGTACTCATCCTTGACCATCCCGTATATCTTACCTATAACCGGGTCGTGCTTATCAAACGTTTCAACACCTCGGTATATCGAATTGAGGCGGTGCGCGATCCCCGCCGTACCGCTGTGAGCATTCACCGCGACCGTCGCAGGGCGTCCGAGAAGACGCTCGGTGTTGAAAATGTTGTATATCTCCTCATCCTTGTTAAGCCCGTCTGCATGGATCCCCGCACTCGTAACATTGAAGTTCCTTCCGACGAACGGTGTACGCGGCGGGATATGGTATCCTATCTCATGCTCAAAGTATTCGGCAATCTCCGTGATGACAGGAAGATCCATGCCGCCGTTATCGCCGCGCAGAGACGCATACTCCATGACCATGGCCTCAAGCGGGCAGTTGCCCGTGCGCTCACCGATCCCGAGAAGGGTGCAGTTGACACTCGAACAGCCGTAAAGCCATGCAGTCGCAGCGTTCGTGACCGCCTTATAGAAATCGTTATGCCCATGCCACTCGAGCATCTCTGACGGTACTCCGGCATAGTGCATAAGACCGTAGATTATCCCCGGAACGCTTCTCGGGAGAGCCGCGCCCGCATATGAAACGCCGTATCCCATGGTGTCGCAGGCACGGATCTTCACGGGAATGCCGTATTCATCGCTGATCCGCTGCAATTCCGTTGTAAACGGCACGACAAAGCCGTAAAAGTCCGCTCTCGTTATGTCCTCAAAGTGGCAGCGCGGACGAATTCCCATCTCCATGATCTCGCGTATCACGGCGGTGTACTTTTCGAGCGCCGAACGGCGGGTCAGCCCCATTTTATTATATATATGGTAGTCAGAACAGGAGACCAACACGCCCGTTTCACGGATACCGAGCGATTTTACAAGCTCAAAATCCTTCTTCGACGCACGTATCCACGTGGTGATCTCGGGGAAATCATACCCAAGCTCCATGCATCGCTCAACTGCCCGACGGTCCTTTTCCGAGTACACGAAAAATTCCGACTGGCGTATCAGACCGCGGGGACCTCCGAGCCGGTGCATCATAGTATAAAGGTCGCATATCTGTTCAACGGAAAACGGCTCCATCGACTGCTGACCGTCGCGGAAGGTCGTGTCGGTGATCCATATATCCTCCGGCATATTGACCGGCACGAAGCGGTGATTGAACGATGTCTTAGGAACCGATTCGTAATCGAACAGCTGACGGTACAGGTTCGGCTCCGCCCTCTCCTGGAGCGAGTACCGATAAGCCGACTGCTCTATCAGATTGGTCTGGTCGGAGAACTCCACGGACATATCGTGATGTCTCTCCTCCGTTTGAGGATGAAGTATCTTCTCGTTTTCCATCTTGATTATGCGTCCCCTTTCCTTGTATGATATGATTTTATCACCCAAAATGAATTCTGTCAAGAAGAAAAATTCAAAAACAGCCATGTTTTGATAAAAAAACATTCGGATATGACATTTTATCAATCGCGCATATGCAATCAAGCAGCAATGAATATCGCTCAGAAACTCGCGGAATAATATCTTCGTAAGCTCGGATAAGGAGGATATAAATTTGGAAAATGCAAAGACCGAGGAGCTGCTGTGCGAAATTTACAGAAATCTTCGCATGGGCAGTGAAAACCTCTGCACCGTGACGCCGCAGGTGCACGATAAATTTATGCTTAAGGATATAACGGGACAGCTCGAAAACTACTCGGCGCTCTCGGAGCAGTGCGCTGCCATGATGCACGGAATATCGGTAACACCGCGTGAGCCGTCGGCGATGAAGAAGATGATGGCGCGCGGCGGGATCATGATGAATACAATGTTCGATAGAAGCGAGCGGCACATAGCCGATATGATAGTCCGCGGAACCAACATGGGTGCCGACACGCTCGAGCGCACGATGAACGAGTGCTGTGCCGTCGGCTGCTCGGACGGCGCGGCATCATTCTGCCGCGATGTCATCGAATTTGAACGGCGCGCTGCCGATTCGATGGTCGAATACACCGCGCCGGACCGAATTAACTGAGATCCTTCGGAAGAGCCGCATTGCGGCTCTTCTTTAATTGATCCTGATCATTGCCGTCGAGGAGCGAGGTTCAAGCTCCGGATAAGCCCGCGCAGCGCGGAATACCTCCGCAAAGCACCGGTAAACGGTTCGTTCACGTCGGCACAGTGGCGTACATAACGAAAAAATGTGTTTTGAAGCCCGCAGTGCCGTGAAGTGCGGCACATCTTCAGAGGCGCGAACTTTCCTCCGGGGGAGCCGTTTCCGCATCCGATCAGACGGAACGGCGCCTCACACGGTGCATCCGATCACCCGCCACGTAATATATTGTATACTTGAAATTCATAAATCCCGTGCATCAGACACACAAGTACGCCAAACCTCTTATAATCCGGCGATTTGCGCCTCTTTTTGGTGAAAGTGCACATAAATCCGTGCCAAAAATCCGCAGGTTGACCAAAGGAAATATGGGCAAAATGTATTGTAAAGCACAGGAATCTGTTGTATAATTATATACATAATATATCTAACATAAAGTTCTAAGCGTCAGACGGAGGATTGTCATTCTTCATTCATAAAGATACATAATCCACGGTGCACATCACCGACAGGGTCAGTATAATATAATCCCATCAAAAAGGAGTTACATATGGCATACTACACCACACCGGACATCAGAAACATCGTTCTTCTCGGTCACGGGGGAAGCGGAAAGACCTCGATTGCAGAGGCTATGCTCTATGCGTCGCACGCGATCGACAGAATGGGAAAGATATCTGACGGAAATACCGTTTGCGATTACGATCAGGATGAGATCCGCCGCGGATTTTCGCTGTCTCTCTCCGTGGCTCCGATCGAATGGAAGAACACCAAAATAAATATACTCGACACTCCCGGCTTCCTCGATTTTAAAGCGGAAGCACTGCAGGGAGTACGCGCTGCCGATGCAGCAGTCATCACCGTAGATGCCAAGAGCGGCGTCGAGGTCGGATGCGAACTTGCATGGGAGATGGCGACAGATGCCGGGATCCCGCGCGCAATATTTGTAAACAAGTGTGCCGACCCGGAGGCAAATTTCGACCGCGTGTTCACTGAGCTGCGCGACAAATTCGGCACCTCGCTGTGCCCGGTATTCGTGCCGGTGCGTGAGGGGGAAGAGATCTCGATGATCGATCTGATCGAGATGAAAACGTTCAAATACGACGAGCGCGGCGCACGGCAGGAGATCGAAATGACCGATTCTCTCCAGAAGATCGCCTCGGACTATCGCCAGAATCTGAAAGAAGCGATCGCCATGACGAGCGAGGAGCTTCTTGAGAAGTATCTCGGCGGCGAACATATTTCCCGCAAGGAGGCAGCTGCTGCGATCCACAGCGGAATCACCGACGGTTCGATCGTGCCGGTATTCTGCGGCGAGGCAGTAAAGCTGTGGGGCATATACGCCCTGATGGATTCGATCGTGGAATCTTTCCCGACATACCTGACCCGCGGACATGAAGAGATCATCGACGGCGACGGTACGAAGGATATGCCGATCGATCCGAACGGCGAGTGTGCTCTCTTCGTCTTTAAGACTATAGCCGATCCGTTCGTCGGAAAGATGTCATTGTTCAAGGTGATGAACGGCACGCTGAAGAAGGACGCGCTCGTTCGCAATGCTCGGACGGACAAAGAGGAGAAGCTCTCGCACATTATGACGGTTCGCGGAAAGCGTCAGACCGAGGTCGATGCTCTCGCCTGCGGAGATATCGGCGTTGTAACGAAGCTGCAGGGGCTTGCAACAAACGACACGCTCTGTGCCGGCGATACGTTTGAATACAAGAAGATAGTCTTCCCGCACCCGTACATGGAGAAGTCCCTGAAGGCAGCGGCAAAGGGCGACGAGGACAAAATATCCGGCGGCATCACGCGCCTGCTCGAAGAAGATCCGGCACTCAGATATGAGAACAACTCCGAAACGAAGCAGATGACGATATCCGGAATGGGCGATATGCACCTCGATGTCGTAGTATCGCGTCTGAAGAACCGCTACGGCACATCGGTCGTGCTGGATGAGCCGAAGATCGCGTACAGAGAGACGATCAAGGGGCGCTCGGATGTAGAGGGCAAGCACAAAAAACAGTCCGGAGGCTCCGGTCAGTACGGTCACGTCAAAATACGTTTCTCTCACGGAGAAGACGAGGGACTCACATTCACCCAGACCGTCGTCGGCGGAACGGTTCCGAAGGGATACTATCCTGCCGTTGAAAAAGGTCTGCTCGAGGCTATGCAAAAGGGAGTTCTTGCGGGATATCCCGTGGTACACCTCGCAGCAGAGCTGTATGACGGCTCGTATCACCCCGTAGACTCGAACGAGATATCATTCAAGCTCGCAGCAAAGCTCGCATACAAAGAGGGGTTGCCGAAGGCAAATCCGGTTCTTCTTGAACCTGTGGGTTCTCTTCTCGTCACGACACCGGACGCATATGTCGGCGATATCATCGGCGATCTCAACAAGAGGCGCGGCCGCGTGCTCGGCATGAACCCGTCTGAAAAGCTCGCAGGTTACACTGTACTCGAAGCGGACGTTCCGAAAGCAGAAATGCAGGGATACACGATCGCACTCCGTGCAATGACTCAGGGACGCGGCAGATTCGATTTTGAAGCGAACAGATACGAGGAAGTTCCCGGAAACATCGCGCAGAAGGTCATAGCAGAAGCTCAGAACGACAAAGAATAACCGATAAACGCAAGCGGCAGAGGGCGCATATGTGCCCTCTGCCGTATTTTTCGCGAGCAGGATCTGTCGCGGACGGATGACGTTCGACGGACGGCAGCTACTCATATTCTGACGGATCCGCCGATCGTAAAGTAGGTGGTTTTGAAAAGGAGCGCTCCCAAATATACTTCTCGGATTCACCGAAGCATCTCGTTCCAAAGCGACCGCTACCATGATTCACTGCTCTGATGAACGGCCGCCGACGTATCAAAATCGGCAGTCGGATTTCGCTCAGACGAAAATCTGCCGCAGCGCCGCCATATCGGATAGCACACATTCCTTATACAACGCATGAGCGGCACACCTACACGGCATGCCGCTCATACGTTATCTTCTTCCGGTTGATGTACGCCCCGTGCGCGGGATCTTAAATATTCTTCTCAGAAGAGGTGTTGCAGGCCAACGCCCCCTGACGATCACTATTTTCATAATCGGATCATGCCCCTCTCTAGCCATATATGTCTGTATGGGTGAAAACACACCCGTCTTTATTATAATATGGAATAGGCGTGGGCTTTGACACATCAGGAGTACGATACCGTAACGACTGCACACCCGCTGACGGTAACGAATGCCGATTCGCCCACAACTTCATTGCTCACGGCATACGGATGATTTCGCCTCAGCGGAGCCTTGTTCAGCGGATAGCGGCAGCCACTCGCCGTAACGGTACTGTCATCAAGCGCAAGGATTCCGAAATAACAGCACCCTG
Organism: uncultured Eubacteriales bacterium; assembly: GCA_934446485.1. Lineage (GTDB taxonomy): Bacteria > Bacillota > Clostridia > Oscillospirales > CAG-272 > RUG11130. The sequence goes on from CAKSEM010000022.1 coordinate 11,264, forward strand.
CGGGTATGACAACACTTCCGTCGTGCACGACCGTTATGCGGTTTATTCCGTCCCACAGCTCCGCCGCAACTCCGGCATCACTAAGATATTCAAGCATAAATATATTCGACAGCCAGTGATCAGCTCTTCCTCCGGCTCCGCCGATCACAGTAATACTGTCCGCACCGCGCTCCAGAGCCGTATCGATCGCAAGCATGGTATCGGTATCGTCCTTCTCGGGGCGAACCCTCATGATCTCCGTTTCCGTCGGCAGCGAATGCCTGACGGAATCCATATCGCCGACTACAAGATGCGGTGTCACACCCACAGCCAATGCCGTGTCGTAGCCGCTGTCCGCAGCGATAACGAGCGTGTCTCTGCCAAGCTTATTTGCAGAACTTACGTCTCTTGGAGCAAAGAAATCGCAGTCAGAAGAAAGCCACTCGGCAACTCTTTCGGTGCGGCACTCACCACCGGTAAATATGATCGTTCTCATAACAACTGCTGCCGCTCAGCGCCGCCTGCGCGACGTGAGCGCTGCCTCCTCCTTCTGACGTTTCCACTCCGGCTTGCTCTTCAGCTCATCATATATCGCGACATAGCTTCGATGTCGGCTCGAATCGATTCCCCCGTTCTCCATTTTGCGAAGGACTGCGCAGCCCTCCTCTTTCGTATGAGTACATTTTTTATACCTGCACTCACCGATGCAGTCCCGAAACTCGCGAAAGCTCTCCGCAAGCTCGGAAGCCGGAAAGAAATTGTAACGCGTGAAGTCGATCATCGAAAATCCCGGCGTGTCCGCAAGATAGAACTCCGCACCGCTGTCGGTCAGTCGGCTGAACAGCTCGACGCTGCGCGTCGTGTGCCTGCCGCGTGCGGTTTTTCGGCTGACATCCCCCGAGACAAGGTTCAAATCGGGGAAGAGGCGGCTCATCAGCGTTGATTTCCCGGCACCTGACACTCCTGCAAACGCGGCACGAACCGGGCATCCGACGGCAACGCCGTCTTCGGCGGCCGAATCGATGTACGCCCCGAGACGCTCGACCCCATCACCCGTGACTGCGCTGATCTGAAATGTGTCAAACCCCGCCGTACGGTAAATCTCTGCAATGTGCGCGGAGCTGTCAGGGTCGATATCGCTCTTGCCGATCACGATGACCGGAATAACTCCCGCATGCTCGGCTATAGCACACAGCTTGTCGGCTGTCAGAAGATCGGGGGTCGGGCGGCAGGCAGGAATGAGCAGAAACAGGTGCGTCAGGTTTGCCATCGGCGGTCGTATCAACTC